>CAZTAR010000462.1:0-3492 GCA_964611695.1 uncultured Planctomycetaceae bacterium
CGATGCTGCAGGCGTTCGCAGCGCAATCGGATGCCGGTAGCAATGACATCGAGATTTTGGTCAAAATGCTCAATGAAGTCGCGGCCCTCGACCTCGACTTTGGCCTCGGCACGCCTGGCATTTCCCTCTCGGTGTTGGTCACCGCGCAGAAAGAGAGCGACCTTGAGAAGTTGCTGCGGGACACGAAAAACTCTGAAGAGTCCTTGCTCTCTCTTCTGCCGACAGAAAAGTACATCCTCGCGATGGGTTTGACGGGGGGCTACAGCAAGCATTCCGAGAAGTTCCGCAATTCCAACGCGATATCTCAGGCGCTCTCGGCCATGGGACTCAAGGGTCTTAACGAAGGTGTGGCGAAGAAGCTTGAATCTGAAGTCATGGACATGGCCAAGCAGAGCGGCCCCTCGGCCATCAGTATCAGCTTCCTGCCGGATGGCAAGGAAGGCATGTTCGGTTTGACGATGGTGACCCAGCCGAAGTCATCCGCAAAGGACCAACTGGAAGGTATTCGAAAGCTATACGGTCTTGTCTGGGAATTGGCGGAAGGGACTCAGGGAGAAGAGGGGGAGGAGCCAGACGAAGACCTCGCGACATTCAAAAAGAACATCACACACACACCGGATGCCGAAACGGTTGGCGGGACAAAGGTCGACACGATCACGGTGAATCTCGCCGGGTTTGCCGACTTGCTCGCGATTGAAGAGAGCGACCTGAAGCTTTTCCAGAAGGTGCTGGGCAAGGATATCGTCATCCGGTTTGGCGCTGCCGATGGTAAGAACTTCGTGATGACATTGGGTGGCGGCGTGGATCGTTACAAGGCGGTCTGCGACAACTTGAAATCAGGCGGCGGCCTGACGAAGGATGCCGGAATCCAGTCGGTGGCGAGCCATATCCCGAGTTCGCGATCCTCGGAAGGCTACCTCGCACTGGACACTCTGGGCCAGGCGATCAAGGCTGTTGCGAAGGTGCTTGGCGAAGAAGATGAATTCAAATATGAGATTCCTACCATCAATTCGCCAATCGTTTTTGCCGGCGCCCAACTCGGGGCAACGTCGGAATTCAAGATCCTCGTCACCACGAAGCTCATCAAGGCAATCAAAGCCTTCGCCGACGAGCAGATGAACGCCATGATGGACGACTTCGACGAAGAGGACGACGAAGACGCGGCTGATGATGACGACGACGATGATGTTGAAGAAGATGAAGATGAAGATGAAGATGATGACGAGTAGGACGACGATTGAGACGGCGGCAGCGCCGGGCAAGCCATCGGGCGTCTGAGAACGTAGTGATAAATAGAGGGCCGCCGTCGAATGCGACGCGCGGCCCTCTGTGCGTTTGCGTGTGTGTCCTCTGCCGGCAACGATCAGAGCCGCACGCGTCAGCAGGCGGGGTCAGTATTCGACTTTGTGGGGTGCGAGCAAACCTGTTATCCCCGTCGGCCACGGGGGGCCGACGCTACCGCGCAGCACATACCTTCAACCCTGAAATCCTCTTGAAGAAGGATCTACTCGCCTCGCTTCGGTTCTCGGGAGAACCGGCTCAGGTATTCGATCATTTTCTCCGCCTCTTTGGAGCCGAGTTCCTGTGCTTTGTATGTGTGCTTCCAGGCAAGGTCGTCTTGTCGCAGGCCTGCATACGCCTCGCCGAGCCCGGCGTGGACTTTTGCGAGATCGGATTTGGGTAGATTGGGCTGATGATGCAGCGCCTCCTCGAAGAGGGTTATTGCATCCTCGTACCTTCTCGCCTTGCAGCAGATGACGCCGAGATTGGCATAGGCGAAAGCGAAATCGGGTTTCAGGTTGAGTGCCTGACTGATGTGCGCGGAAGCTTGTGCGTATTCGCCCTTGGCCATCAGCGCGGCGCCGAGATTGCACTCGGCCACGGCGCACTTGGGATCGGCATCGATGACCGTTTGCCACAGGCGTTCCGAATCATGCCAGACGGCCACCTGTCGGCGCGACGCGGACACTAATCCCACGATAGCAAAGCCAATGCCGACGGTGAGAATGCCGCGGAGGAGATTTCGTCCTCTGTCGGCGATAAACCACACTTTGAGGATGACACCGGCCAACAAGACCGCGACCGGGATGATCGCGAGATAGCCGTACCGATCCGCGACGGTTTGTTGGCTGATCTGCACGATGCCGATGTTCGGTAGCAGGATGACGATGTAGGCAGCCCACACCGCAAGCAATGCCGGCCACCGCCGTCGCAGAAAAACAACGCCGACCGACAGGGCGATGACGCCGAGCCCACAGAGGGCGAAGGATGCTTGGGTCAAACTGATATCATCGGGAAGCCGGCAGTATGGAAGTAGGCCGGTGGGTACGATGCTCTTCCACAAGTAGAAGATCAGACCATACGCGGTCTGTGCCAATCGAACGCTTGCCTCGAAGTCTCCGAGCGGCGCGCGCGTATCGCTATAATCCTTGGCCGCGGCGGCCCAGATGGATACGGCGATCGCAACCGCGAAGAAGGGGATTTTTTCAATCACCAGTCGCGCGAACGCTCGGGTCGACCGGTTCGCTTGTCTTTGCCACCGTCCAAGTGGATACCAATCCAGGATCAACAGGATCGCCGGCAGGCTGACCGCAATGGCTTTTGACATGACTGCCAAGAGGTAGCAGACAAATGTGATTGCCAAGCCGATCCGGCGCGACCGGGTGGTTGTCGGGTGGCGATGGGTGAGGACGTAGGCCCATGTGCCGAGGAGGCAGAAAAACGCGGCCGGCAAATAGGGCTGACACGACAACCAGGCGACCACCTCGACGCGAAGGGGGTGCACGGCGAAGAGTATGGTCGCCGCCGCCGCGCACACGCGCATGGCGATCGGTCGATTGCGACTAACCTCGGGCATCGCCGCGCTCAACAGCGAAACTGCAAGCAGATACAGCAAGACACTATTGGCCGCGTGCATGGCCAGGCTGGTCGCGTGGTACGTTCTTGTCGCCATGCCGCCGAATTGATGTTGCACTCCGAGCAGGATCCAACTGACCGGCTGCCACACGCCAAGGTGATAGGTGGACCAGGCCCATTGCCAATGCGTGGCTGACAGGCCGCGATAGTCCGGATTGAGGAGGAAGTTACGGTCGTCGTCCCAATTGAGGAATTCGTTATCCAGACTCGGCAGGAATGCGTAGACGGAAACGGTGATCATGGCCGCCAGGCATAGGGAGGAGATCAACCAACGGTTCAGCCGCGCGATTGGCGCGTGACCGTCCTCAGGCGTTGCGCATCTTGTCGAGGAGGGCTGAGCTGATGTCTGTTGATTCGGCGCCTGCCGTCTTGATGTTTTCCGTCTCGATGTCACTACGAGTCCGCGCTCCTATCTTTGTGTGACGAGGTCTATCCTTGCGTACAAGACGATGTTTGAGCAAACTCACCTTTTCTGTCGCGGCCGACGCCCCTGTCGGCCTTGGCAAACAGTTTGTATTCCACGTCCGACACGGGGGTCGGACGCTACACGATTGCTTTGTTTGCTCTAATCAATGC
>CAZTAR010000463.1:0-3479 GCA_964611695.1 uncultured Planctomycetaceae bacterium
CCAGCCGATGGTAAGCACCCTCATACACCATTCCCTGAGAGTCGTCGGGGTAGGCGGTCACGTAACGATCTATTTCCTCCTTCGCGCGATCCATCTCGCCGGTCGATAATAATATTGCAATCATGCGAAGCCGGGCCGACTTCACCGCGATCTCAGACGCGTCCTCATGCTTCGCAATACGCTCCCAATACTCCAGCGCCCGCTTCAGGTGATTCGTGCGGCTGCAAAACTCCGCGGCATAGGCCAACACCTTCGGGGAAGGATCGAAATTCACCGCCAGCCTGAAATGTCGATCCGCAGTAGCCAACTCCTTCTGACTCTCGTGGAATTGACCCAAATAAACCGCCAATAACGCCTTGGAAGCATTGTCATCTTTCACCCCCTCCATCAACCCCTTCAGCAATGCCTCGCCGTCCCCAGCACGATCTACCCCCTCTTGCCCGTAGAAACCCGCGACTTCACGCGCCAACTCGTAATCTTTCGGCGCGTACTTCAGAACATCTTCGTAAACCTCCGCCGCTTTGTCATAGTTTGCAATTTCCGGTTTGGCATATAATCGGGCCAACATCACAAGATTCGAAATGTTAGTGGGTTCGCGCTCACGCGTTTTCTCCCGCGACGCGATGCCCTCGAAGGGATTCTCTAGCTCACGAAGAGCTTCGAGTTGCCTGCGAACCTTCGAATCGTTCGGCAAGTAAACGACCGCAGCCTCTAGGTATCGTCTCGCTTCCTCAATATTTCCCTCCTTAAAAGCAATATCCGCCAACCCACGGTTCGCGTAACCGTTGGCCGGATTGATCTCCAGCGCCCTCAACAACGTGTTTTTCGCCTCCAGATCGAGATCCGCCAACCTGTAGGCCTCCGCAAGATATGTCCAGCCAAGTGAGTCCTTGGTATACTTCTGAAGACCCGTCTTCATAAGATCGATCGCGCGCTCATACTCGCCCTTCTCCAAAGCAATCCGACCCTGAAACATCTTCCCTTCAGTCCCGTCAAAATTGAGCGCGGCGTTTTTTGCGGCATACTCTTCCGCTCGGGCCCAATCCTTCGTCTTCAGTGCTACCGCGAATTGCTGGTCTATCACCTCCTTCCCGTCAGAACGCAATGCCTCCGCCTCATCCAAATGCTTCATCGCTGCCCCCCAATTATCGAGAGACGAATAGTAGGCCGCAATGGACATCGCACGTTTGAATGCGTCCGGTTCCCCTTCAAGAAAGGCAAGAATCTCGTCCTCTTGATCTTCGCCCGCCTCTTGCTTCATAAATAATTCAACACGCCGCCATTCTCGATCTTCAGGAAATCGCTCACGCAACTCGTTGACCAAAGCAAACATGGAGTCCGTTCGGTCTGTCTTCGCATACAACCGAAGCAACAGGGCGTTCGCCTCAACATTGTCGGGAGAATTCGACAAGAAGGCCTTCAACGCATCCTCGGCTTCCCCTTCCTGGCCATTCATCATCAATATTCGAATTTGACGGAGTTCGTCTTCCGGCGTGCCCTCGCCAAGACTTTGGCTTAACCTCGCGACCTGGTCAAATTGCCCCAACTGGCGATGAGCCTCGATGCGAAGCTCAATCGCACTCTTACTCTTCTCCATGAAGCTGCGCATCGCCGGCGAATCAGTTGGGTTCAATAAAGCCATCGCCTCCGACGCCTTGTTCATCCTCAAATACACCCTGGCAAGCCGCAACCGAAGCATCGGAGACGAAGGGTTGAGCGCGATCGTATTCCGAATCGCCTCCTGCGCGGCGCCCCATTGCTTCTGATTCGCATAAAGCTGACTCAGCAATAATTGCAAACGATAGTAAGTGCGCCCGCGCCGCTCCAAACCTTCGCAAGCAATTTCCGCTTCGCGAGTTGCCGCGATATAATCCTTGCGAACGTTGAGAATATACGCCGTCAACATTCGGACTGGCGTAGATTCAAGATCAACCTCTTCCTTCAGTACTTCCACCCACGATTCAGCTTCTTCCAGCGCAGCATTTTCCTCCTCTTCCGTCTCCGCACGTTCTGCCCGATCCACGGCTTGTAAACAAAGCTCACTCATGAAGTAGACGCGATTTTGATTGTCTACATAAGAGCGGAAGTGCTTTTTGTAGGGTATCTCCCCTAAGCCTTGCTCATATAATTCAGCCTCCTGACGGCTTTTCTTTTCTCGCTCATCAGGATCCGTGGCATTTTCGAACTGCCTTCGATAAATCCGACCCAGAGCCTGATAGGCCTCGCCGTTCCCCGAATCGATCTCCAGTGCTTTCGACAATATGGCTTCGGCCCGGCCGATATCTCGCCGGTCACCTACGTCGCCAAACGAACCCGCGTAAATCTGGCCTAACAATACATGGGATTCCGCGGTGGTTGTCTCCGCGGCAGCCAATGATTCGATTTCCGCCAAACCCTCATCCACGCGACCCTCCATAATGTGGTAGCCGGCCCTTAAACGCCGCGCGGCCGCAGCACCTTCAGGATTCCCGGTTGATTCACATTGCTCAATCGCAGTGTCTAGAATCTGATACATCTCGGCCCTAAGATCACTCGCCTCACGGGTTTCCCGCCTCGCCTCCTTCTCTTGCGCCTTTGACCACAAAACACCGGCCAACGACTTAACAACTTCTTCATCCTTAGAATCCAACTGCCACGCCCGCTTTAAATTGTCTTCGCCTTTTTCGGCAAAGGAATCATCCTCGTCTCGAAGCGCCCAATAAGAACTTCCAAGTGCCTGGTATACCAAGGGTGACTCAACACCTAAGCTCTGGAGGGCCTCTGCGTTTTCGATAACGCGGTGCCACTGCGACGCGCCGCGAAACCGTCGAGAAAGTTCAAATCTAAATTCCAATGACAATTCGGCCGCCGACTTTAAGTCCGCGTTCCGAACACGGGCCTGCTGGAGAAACGCCTGCGCATTTCGTGTGTCGCCTTCCTCGATCGCGCAACGCGCAGCCTTGACCAAATACTCCGGATCCTTGGCCGCATCTTTCATATAAGCGCGGTAATAGGTCTGCTTGGCGCGATTGTATTCTCCTTCCGCCTCAAGCTCCGCCGCCTCTTCTGCATAAACAAGCGGATCCTGACCTGGAAGAGACTGCAACAAAACAATGAGACCGGCCGAAATTAATACCATCCCGGACAGTGTCAATAGACCAACAAGCTTCTTGTTCAGTTTGCGCGCCATAACCTAACGCCTTCTTTCTTGCTCATCACACATCAGTACTTCGAGCCGCCACACAGAACCTAATGCTCCTTCCAGAAGCAGCCCGCTCTTCTACATCGCCTCCGTGCCTCGGTCCGGCCCTCCCTAACCACTGCCGTCTTCCGGAACACCCGCCCCGCCCGGAATAGGTGGTTCGTCCGGGTGAATAGTGAGTGGATAGTGTGACCGAACAAGTTCGGCCAGCGCCATGTCGAGTAGCTCGTACGCCTGCTTGCTCACCTCGGGAAGGATTTTATCCTTGCTCAACCGAAATGACACTTCCACCTTTGAG
>CAZTAR010000464.1:0-3466 GCA_964611695.1 uncultured Planctomycetaceae bacterium
GGACGATCTCGGCCACCCCAACCGTCGCCCAAGCCTTCAGCGACGTCGGCAACCCATTCATGTTCCAGGGAAGGGTCCACTTCGCAATCGATACCGAAGCCGATGCCACCGAGGGGGAACTCCTGCTCAATGATCATCGGGCAAGGAAGACGGACTGCCCGACGGGGAGGTGGAATACGCGGGATCCACTGGATTATTACCATTCTGAGTTATCGCCCATGAATCCTGCCGACACCGCTGAGTTGGTTTTGTCGGTCCAGAGTAGATTCATAAGAGGCCAGAATACAGGTAGACTGAGTTCATTCGGCTATCTAAGTTCCAACCCTTGTTCTTTCAGTGATCCCAGTGGGTTGGTTTGCGGGAATCCCTTCCGACAACCAAGGCATTCTCTCACTTGCTGCCAAGATGCTCATAGCGGGGGCGTGGATGGCGGTGACGCGGGTGGGGTCATTTGTTGTGACGGCAGGAAGGTGGCCTGTAGTTGGGTATATGAGAATCACCCTGCTGTAGACTCCCGAGCTAAGCAAATCATACACATCTGCGCGAAAGTGCATGAACGGACACATTTAGATGATGTCAACTGTGGACCTAATGATGGATGCTGCGGCACACCCACACGCCCTCCTTGGGCAAACCCAACACAGCCGAATATTGATTATCAAGAATGTGTAGCAAACTGCGCCGAAAAGAGATGCCTTAGTAACTTCATCACGCAATGTGGTACGAACCAAGCCTGTATTAATGAGGTTCAAAGTGAACTGGCTTGGATTCAAACCCTAATTAATCAGCACTGTGGGCCGTACTACACACCGCCAGGTGGCTGTTAGGAGACGAAGTATGAAGCCAAAGTTCCTTGTTGTTTGTTTCTGTTGCCTGTCGTGTGGCTGCAAGAACCCTTGCCCTAGCACGCGGGCTGCCTCCGATAGTGGAGGTACAAACGAGTCCAGAACTTCCACCGCGGACACCAGACATCGTCCTCTTTCAGACGATGCGCCCGTGCTATTCATCGCACACAGCTCAGGGAGTTCGCGAGGAGCATTCAATGGATTAGAAATGGCCGTTTGGGCCGATGGCTTTGTCCTTTTCGCGCCTGATCCTAAGAAGGTGGGACGTGAGCTACAGAAGGGGCAAATAAGGCCGGAACAGGTTGAGAGAATACTCGAGCTGATCTCCTCGGCTGGGTTCTTTAACCTTGATGCGGCGTGCTATACTGTGCCCAGTGGAAAGTCTGTCACAATTGCTGCAAGACATCGCGAAAAACGGAATCTACATATCTGGGATGAAGTTCTGGATCCGGGTTGGGGGGCAAACATAAGACCCACTCCGGAATATGACGCCTTCAAGGCAATGTGGACACAAGTCCGGAATACAATCCGGAATGGCTGTTGTCCGAAGGATTATGAACCGGCGCATGACGAAACCACCCATGATCATATCCTAAGAGGATATAACTTCGATGAGCCTTGGAATAGTAAATGGCTGAACGCCGATTCTTGGCGTCCTTAATGCGCGGCATCGGCATGTTCCAGGGCAGGCGGCGTGTCCCAGGGCAGGGCCAAAATGTCGATCATCTCCCGATTCGCCCGTGGGAAAGTCTGTTGATGTTGTTGGAGGTGCTCGTGGCGGAGCCGGAGCATTCGACGAATGGCTTTGGTGAGTCAGAGGAAGCGATCACGAAAGTCAGGACAGTTACTACTTTAGCGACGAAGAGACGACGGAAAAAGTAGTAACTGTCCTGACTTTTTGCTGACTTTTTGACTCAACAATTAGGGCAGGTACTACTCCTTCAGTTGCTTAGGAAGTAGTAACTGTTCTGACTTTTCCTGACTTTTCACTTTCGCTGCGCTGAGGCTGGGCGCCCGGTCTTCTCGGCACGCCAGTGTTTGATCAGCTTATGTCGCAGCTCAGGATGACCTCGCTTGGCGCTGCCGGGTACTGCATATCGGCGCGGTAGCCGCGAAAATCATCCAGCGTGTAGCCGCCCAGTGCGAGCGCTCTCCGCGCGATCGACTCGTACATGGTCAACCGGGATGTTTTTAGCACCGGCGGGGTGCCCAGGTGCTTCGCCGGCAGAGCATCGACCGACTTCGCGTCATCTGCCTGGCGATCGGACTCGCGCGGGCGGCCTTCCAGCATAGGCTCGAATGACATAGACATCGGACTGAAGTGAGTCAAGCTTTTATGCAACAACACGTCGAACAGGACCCGCTGCACTGGCGTCCGGATGCTCAGCTTGTAGCGGCCCGTGTGGTTATCATCCGAACGTACCGACGACACGGCGGCGCGATATAGTTCGCCAGTTACGACCGTGACCGCGCCGACCGGGCCAAGCTGTCCTGGCTCAATCTCGTCGTACATGACTCCGTCACGACCCTCGAACTGTCTGATCTGCGGCGGTGGGTCGCTGCAGAATTCGCGCAGCAGAGGGAGCGCGCCCGGTCCGGTCACGCCGCCCTGGTCGAGCGGTACCCGCGCATAGCTGAGACGCCGCCCGCCGTCATCCGTCGTCGTGAGTCGTCGTACGATCCATGGGGTGCCCGGCTTCAGACGCTCGAGGCAAACGAAGCCGCTCGTCTGCACCACGTCAAGCATGCCTTCTTCCTGCTCTGCCGGGCAGAGGGCCAGCATTAGAAACTGTGCCGAAGCCCGGACGCCCCAGACCGCCGCTCCCGCTTGAAAGAATTTGCGACGCTGCTCAAGCTCTGCCTTGGCGTCGTTTCCCGAACCGGTCAGCATGGCTTCAAAGGTTCGTAGATCACCCGCCCGTTCCTCTACGAAGCGGCGGAACTCGGCATCGGCGTTGGAAACCGCATCTATCCGATCTTGAGGAGCCCCGAGTGCTTCGGCGGCCTGAAGCAGGATTTTGATGCCGCTCGGCCCTGGCATATGCCGCGCCGCGCGCAGCGGGTCAGTATCGCTGATAAACCGGCTGACTTTCCACGCGAGTGTCTTGTCCAATCCCAGCTCTCGGCCGATGTCCGTGGGACGCGCGTTCTCAAAACCCACTCCAAAGAGCAGCTCGGTTATGGCAACTTGTGCCTGGCGCAGGACGCCGGCCGCAGTGGATGTAAACGCAGTAGGAACAGTCATATACACGGTATAATACTCCGACGTATGCAATCCTCCTAGAACTTCAGCGCGGGAAAACGCTCTACACGGAGGCCCTTCCAGTCGAGACAAGGGTCAGTCGATGCGCACCTTTTCCGGTGACTGAACCGAGCTTCCCGCCCCTCATTATACCTCTAGAGAAATTCTTTAGAAACATCTTGTAAAAAAATATCCACGCGTATATGATAGGTAAGTCGTCAACCAATACTGATGTTTGGCTTGGTTTGGCTCAGGCCGCTGGGGGAAAGGAGATACTGGCAGTATTTAGGATCTGGAATAATGGAGGACAACCCTTGGAATGGAGACTACAGAATGTTCATGACTAACATGCAACGCTTACGTTGGGCCATCGTCCCAC
>CAZTAR010000465.1:0-3461 GCA_964611695.1 uncultured Planctomycetaceae bacterium
GCTGCAGGGCCTTGCGTGAAATCATCCTTGACCTCCCGGCCACGAGAGCCTCTATCTGGACATAGGGTTTTTCGGCGGCCCATCGGCAAGATTACCGCCACGGTGGGGATTGTACGTCTATTGTGAATGAGGTCAATTGCGGGAAGTGATTCAGCAACAGGGGATGTGATCCAGGGGGTTCGGTCAATCGCCCGCGGCTTCGGTGGGAGGGGCCTCTTCACCAGTTCCATCGGGCTCCGGCAGTTCTTCAGCCCGCTTTCTGAGGAGATCCATCCGTTCGTGTACCTCTTGAGCCATGCGGGAATTCGGGAACTCCTGGACAATCTGGAGGCCTGCTTCGAGGGCGTCCCGCCAATTGTGATCCGCCGCGGCCAGGGAGAACTGGACACCGAGATTGTGGAGCTTTGCGCGGAAGACGCCACGGGCAGACTCTTCCAGCGCGGCGGCCTCGTTGGGCGTGAGGAATTGATCCATTTCTTTCAGGATCGCGATGCCTCGGTCGACTTCGTTGCGCTGGACGGATTCATCCCAGGCCTTGAGCAGGCGGCGTTTGTGGTCGTTGCGATACTTTGCGAAAAGCTTGGGGAGGTCTCGCAATTCTTCAACATCCGGGTACGCGGCCATCAGGCGATCCATCTCGCGGCGAGCGCGGTCCCAGTCATGGGCGGCCATTAAGGCGCGAGTCTGTTCGACAGCTTCCTGAAGCTTGTCGGCGCGGTCTCGTTGACGCGAGGCATCTAGCTCGCGACGTAATCGCATGGCCTCGTTCTTGTAACCGTGTCTTTCTTCGAGCAACTCGACCAGGGAGTAGGCGGCCTCCCAATCGCCACGGATGATTTCTTCATTGATGGCGAGGCGTAGGGCGGTGCGTTCCTTGCCGCGATGGGTGATTGCCGTTGCCGTATCGGAGAGTTGGGCGTTGTCGGCGATGATGCGAAGCTGTTCTTTCTGGTGTTCAATATCGCCCTGGATGTCTCGCAAGAGGCCGTACATGCGAAAAGTATTGGCTTCGATCTTGAGGAAAATGTCCATCAAGCTCCAGCCCAGGATGAGGAGCGAACCGAGCAACATGGCTGCGGCGGTGATGCCGATACCGAGAGGCCAGCGGAGGTTGCCGACGCTCGATGAGGTGAGCAACAGGAAGACCGCCGAGACGACAAGAGCGATCGTGCCGAGGAGCCAGACGATCCTGCCGACGCGAACAGCCCGGCGGACGTTGTCGAATCTCTGTGGCATATTAGCCATGTTGCGTCTCAAATCAGTGGGATTTTTGGACCAGTCACCACATTAGGAGCGTAGTCTTCGACACAATGTCTGTCAATCCAATGTTCGCGATCCGACCTACGCGTTAGTCCATACCTTGCGCCTCATACACGCCTTCCGTTTCGGTGGCCATGAGTTCGGCTTCAGCTTCGCGGCGTGCTTCTTCTTCCTTTACCCTCTGAGCGTGTTCTTCTTCGGCCTTCTCGACGACGGCATGGCGCGCGCCGGCGAGCATCATCAGGAATACGAAGCTGCCCACTGCGAAGAAGCCGGCCGTGGTAAGCCACATTGCGTTCTGCATGGTACTCCCCCTTGACACTGAACCGGATCGTGGTTGAACCGTAGCAGCATGTTTATGCAGCGGGTTGCTAGTGCTGCGTCAACCTTCCTTTTTCGGGTTCACTGGGTTTCGGTTTCTGTGGCACAGGCGTCTCGCCTGTGTCTTCCACCGGCGGGACGCCGGTGCCACAAATACCAGGGCGGAACCAACCCGACAACTTAGGATTGACAACGCACTAGTCCTGGCGTTGGAGGTCGAAGATTGGGTCGTAGCGCTGCCACATGCCGTTGGAACCGCCGCCGAAACTGTCTTTGCTCGACGACGGTATCATCAGCAGATTGGGGTCGCTCAGGAACTCATTCTCGGACAGGGTTCGGGGAAAGTAGCCGGGCTTCGTGAGGCGGATTTGTCCTCCACCCTGGATCTTCTCTTTTAATATCCACCATCGCCCGTTTCCGTCCGTCGTGCCGAGGAGCTTCCACTCGCCGTCTGATTGCTGCTGTTCACACTTCGCGTTGTTGATTGATCGACTGGATTCTCGGTCGCTGAGCTGCCCCATGTAGACAAACTCCTGGCAGCCAAAGAGGACAGCAGGCAGGGCGATACAAACAATGGCACACAGCAACCGTGCCGGGCGGGGTATCCTCTGGCAGTTTGACGATGCTTCATTCGTACTGTTCATCATGTTCCGATGTACCTCGCGTAGAGAGAGCGGCCTCTCTCCAACTCGGATACGCCCTTGATGATCGCGCGTCCGTCTCGAAACAGAGAGACCTGGCATCCTTCGACCTCGAATCGCAATAGATATCGGTTGAATCGCGGGGACGCTTGTGCCACGGGGGCGATCTTGGCCGCGATTTGCTCGAAATCGACGATTTTGCCGGACCCAGGGCTGATTTGAACCGCGTCCCGGCCGCAGAGCAGGCTGGTGCGATCGGCATCGCCGGTGTTGAGAAAATCATACTGACCTTGCTTGCAGCAGGGGCAATCGCCTGTGTCGTAGGCGCTTTGCAGATCGTGTTGCTCGAACCGTCCCGTCCAGGCGTTTACCTGCACCAGCTTGCGATTCAGCGCGGCCGGTTGCCCAGAGAGAATCTTCAACGCCTCCATCGCCTGCAACGCTGCGACGATGTGGACCGTTGGTGCGAGGATGCCGGCCGTGTCGCAGGTCGGGCTAGTGCCGGGGGGCGGCGGACGGTCCCACACGCATCGCAGGCAGGGGGTCTCTCCTGGAAGAATCGGCATTGCCATCCCGTGCGCGCCGACGCATGCGCCATAGACCCAGGGGATGCGATGTTTGACGGCCACGTCGTTCATCAGGAATCGAATCTCGAAGTTGTCCGTGCCGTCGAGGAGAAGGTGCGCGGATTCGACAAAGGACTCGATGTTGGCGGGAACGGCATCCGCAACGACCGGCTCGATCTTCACGGTCGAGTTGATCTCGGCGAGTCGGTTGGCCGCGGCCACGGCCTTGGGGATTCCATCGGCGACGTCGACCTCCGTGAAGAGGATCTGCCGTTGGAGGTTGTTGAGTTCGACAAAGTCACGGTCGACGATGCGAAGGAAACCGACGCCGGCGCGGACGAGTGTGTCGGCCAGGGCCGCGCCGAGCGCGCCACAGCCGATGAGTGTCACGCGTGCGGCACTGAATTTCTCCTGCCCCTCTGGGCCGAGGTGTTTGAAGAGAACTTGGCGCGAGTAGCGATCGGCGTGTTGCAGAGGCTGGCCGGCTGCCCGGTCCGGATGTTTGTGAAGGTCTGCCATTGCAGAGGCCCGGCGTACGTCGTAGCGTCGGCCTCCCGTGGCCGACGGGGATGACCTGTTTCGTGGTCTTCTCCAAGGTCGAACGCTGACCGCTCCCTCACGGTCGCGGCTCTTCTATGAAAGCCCGTTGCGTGTCAAGCGTGATTTCAACTAC
>CAZTAR010000466.1:0-3451 GCA_964611695.1 uncultured Planctomycetaceae bacterium
CTTGGAGCATCCTCCGTCATCCATTCCCGCGCCTTGACACGAAAACGCTCATAGAGGCCGCGACTGTGAGGGAGCGGTCCTCGTCCGAATGAGAGGGCCCTCACTGTTGGGCACGGACCGCTTGCTGACGCGCGCGGTTCAGATCGCAGGGTCCGAATGTGAGCCTGCGATTGCCCTGAACAGGAAGTCAGCGAATGCGGCGGTGCAGGAGAATGAGGAATATTGGGACGCCGACGACGGCGGTGACGACGCCGATGGGTAGGACGGTGCTGCCCAACTCGCGACCCGTGCAGCTACCCACCCATGCCATTGCCCGGTAGGACAGCCAGTCGCACACGACGAGGAAGACCCCGCCGATCAGCGCGGCGGACGGCAGGAGGATGCGGCAATCTCGCCCGACGATCAGCATGACCGCGTGCGGCACGACGAGTCCGACAAAACCGATCGGGCCACACACGGCGACGACCGCTGCCGTGGCGAGTGAAGCGAAGAGGATGCACACGGCCTGTAACCGTGGCACGTTGACGCCGCGTGCCGCCGCGAGTTCTTCGCCGAGGGCGTACTGGTTCAAAGCGCGTGCCGATGCGAGCAGGACGAGCCAGGCCGGGATGATCAGCGGCAGAGAAGACGTCAACTTCACGTCGCCGACCGTATCGAGCGACCCCATCATCCACCGGACAATCGCAAACGTCTCACGCGCGGAGGCGAGGTAGGTGATGAGCATCATCATCGCGGAGCAAAATAACCCCATGGTCACGCCGGCCAGGAGTAGTGCGCTTGTTGACAGGCGTCTCGTGCCGCGGGCGAAGAGAAACAGAACGAGGATGATTATTAATGAGCCACCGAAGGCGCAAACGGAAACCCCGGAAATACCAGCCAGCGAGAAGGCGATGCCACACTTGATCGCCACCATCGCGCCGAGTGATCCGCCACTCGCGATCCCGAGCGTATAGGGTGTGGCAAGCGGATTGCGAAAGAGTGACTGGAAAACGGCGCCGCAGATTGCCAACGTGATGCCAACGGTCGCCGCCAGTATCGCACGCGGCAACCGAAGTTGGAATGCAATCCTGTATTCTGCCGAGGCTTCACCGTCGGTGAAGTAGTAGGCATGCCACAGGGATGTCAGTCCCCTTGCGTCGCCGGTTTTGCCATGGCCGCCGACCGCCGGGCTCAGAAACAACACAAGCAGCAGGAGAAAGCCGCAGGCTCCGAGGCAGACACAGTAACGGCGTGGTGTAAGCTCGGTCATGCGCCACCTCGCTCGCAACCGTGCGTGTCACATTTCTTATCGTCCGCTTCCGCTTCGTTGCCTGTCAGCGGCTTCAGCGGGATCATCCATCGGCCGGCCGTCCCCCGCACAGAGGCTGCGGCGATCTCCACGTTGTAAGCAGACGCTAGCAACGCCGGGACGATGACCTCCGATGGCGGCCCTACCGCGATCGGGCAACCATTGTTCAGAAGTAAGACGTCCGTGCAGAACCGTGCGGCGAGGTTGATGTCGTGTGTCACCACGACCACTGCCAGTCCTTGTCGTATCGCGAGGTCTCGCAAAATCGAAAAAATGCTGAGTTCGTGGTAGAGATCCAACGATGCCGTCGGCTCGTCGAGGAGTAATACCGCCGGCTGCTGTGCGATGGCTGCCGCGATGTGTACGCGCTGGGCTTCTCCTCCGGACAACGAAGCGATTGAACGCTCCGCCAACTCGCTCGCCTCGGTCGTCGCTAGCGCCTCTTCCGCTATTTTGAAATCAGCCGCATTCTCGAAGAGGCCAAACCGCCGATGCGGGAAACGCCCCATGAGCACAATCTCTCGGCTCGTCGTCGGAAGGTCACACGGCATGTGTTGCGAGAGGAAGGCGATTTCTTGCGCGCGGGCTCGTGGCGGGATTGCACTCAGCGGTCGTTCGCGAAGGAGGAGACTGCCTGATGACGGCGTCAGGAGTCCCGCCAACAATCGCAGGAGGGTGCTCTTGCCGGCGCCGTTCGGACCGATGACGCCCCAGCATTGTCCGGCGGCGATGTCCAGGTTAATCGATTGGAGGAAGCGCGGCCTTTCCGGAAAGCCGTACGTCACACGGCGAGCCTGCAAGATGGGTCGCTCGCGATCAGTCAAGGTTCGCCTCCGGGTGCAACAGCTTGGCCAACCGCGAGATGGTCCGGACGACTCGATGCGAAGGTGTTAGCAGCGCATCGTCGGTCAAGACGTAGATTCGATCGTGTTCCACGGCTGGGAAGGCGCCCAACTGCCGCCATTGTGCTTTGATCCGAGCATCCAACGCATCGCTCGGTTCGGACTCCGGCATCGCATCGAACACGACTTCCGGCTGTGCCGACAGAATGCCTTCTAGGCTGACTTCGGGGTATTCAATCGCCAGATTCGCAAAGACATTCTCGCCGCCGGCGTATTCGATCATCTCTTGGACGAAGGTTCCGTTGCTTGCAGTGATGATGCTCGCCAGAGATTCCGGACTTCGCCGACCAATGACGAAGAGCACTCGCGGCCGGGGACGACCGGTGACTGCCTTGGTGATTCGATCCAGTTCGCCACGCATCGCGCGCGATAACTGCTCGGCTCGTTCTTGACAGTCTAACAGCTTCCCGAATTCGTTGATCGTTCGGAAGATGTCACCCAGCGCTTCCGTGGAATCCTCATAGATCGAAATACCACCGTCTTCACAAAGCCTTCGGAGTTCCTTGTTCTCGCCTCGCATGACAATGAGGTCCGGTCGCAGGCGCAGCACGGCCTCAAGGTCCGGATCGAACAAGCCGCCGACTTTCGGCAGTTTGGTAACCTCGGGCGGATAATGACAGAAACTCCCGATCGCGACGAGGCGATCGCTCGCGTCTAATGCCGCGATGATCTCAACCGAACTCGGAGCGAGGGCGATGATCCGTTGCGGGGAAGAGGTGGGTTTTTCCGAGGACGCTGCCGGCGCGCTCGGGCGACACCCACAGGTGATTACCAACACAAGGAAACACAGTAAGCCGGCAACACGGCGGCGCGACCAGCCGCGATGCGGCGCAATTTGCTCGACGGAGATTGGCAACTCCCGGCGGCCGCCAGGCGCGATTGTTCTTTTGTGTTGTGAAACTTTGTTTGCCATCGGTTGCATTACTGTGCTGGCCGTCGGTTGCAGGGCTGCGTTCGGCATGGGGCGTGTTACGACGCTTGCCGTTCGCAGTCGCATTGCTGAACCATCGTAACGTGGGATGAGGTGTTTCGCGAACGATGGCAGGAGAAGGGACGCCGCAAGCAACCCAGTCATCCTCGTCGGCCACGGGGGACGACGCTACCGCGAAGCACACACTTTCAGCACAACAGCGAAGCATGTGTTCTCAACAAAAAAAGGTTCTCGTGCATCGTTACGCGTTGTTTGATGGATTCAGGATGACATGGTCTATAGCGTTTCACGTTGATATGTGGCACCGGCGTCTCGCCGGTGAGGCAACGG
>CAZTAR010000467.1:0-3442 GCA_964611695.1 uncultured Planctomycetaceae bacterium
CGGAAATTCAGTACATCCGCGTGCTCAAGATGAAGAAGGGCAGCATCGACGTCGAGACTTCGGATCACCACTACCATCCTGCCCAGGTCCCCGAGGATGACAGTTACTACATGCCGGTGCAGTGTCATCAGTGTGCCAATCCACCGTGCGTGAAGGTTTGCCCTGTCGAGGCAACCTGGCAAGAACCGGACGGGATCACGGTGATCGATTACGACTGGTGCATCGGCTGCCGCTATTGTGAGGCGGCGTGCCCGTACTGGGCGAGGCGGTTCAATTTCGCCAAGCCTTCGGTTCCGAACGAGTCTCTCAATCCGAACATGGCATACTTGTCCAACCGCCCACGATCCAAGGGTGTAATGGAGAAGTGTACGTTTTGTCTTCAGCGGACTCGGCGAGGTCGGATGCCCGCGTGCGTCGAAGTGTGCCCGACAGGTTCGCGCAAGTTCGGCAATGTGCTAGATCCCGAGAGCGAGGTTTCATACATCTTGAAGCATAAGCGTGTGTTCGTATTCAAAGAGGACGTGCACACACTGCCCCGATTCTTCTACTACTTCGACGAGCGAGGAAGCCGCTATCACGAGCCGATCGCACCGGTGGCGCAAGGAGGTGATGCGTGAGCCGGTACTTCACGTTTCTGTGGCGATGTGCTCGGACCAGCTTCGTGGGTGGATGGCGCTATCACACCTGGATGCTGCTGCTCACGATCGTGTCACTGGTTGGGCTGTATGCCTATTGTCAGCAGTTGGTACACGGCTTGGTGACGACCGGGATGACGGACCATGTCTCCTGGGGATTGTACATTGCGAACTTCACGTACCTCGTCGGCCTTGCCGCGGCGGCGGCGATGTTGGTGATCCCGGTGTATGTATACCGGAATCTGCAATTGCATGATGTCGTGATCTTCGGCGAATTGCTGGCGGTGGCCGTGATTGTGATGTGTCTGATGTTCGTGACGGCTGATCTGGGTCGCCCCGACCGATTCATGCACATGCTCCAACGCTTCAACTTCCCGATCTCGATGTTGACATGGGACGTCATTGCGCTCGGCGGTTATCTCTTGCTGAACCTGCACATTTGCGGCTATCTGATCTACTGCGCGTACCGTGGCCGGAAACCTGCCAAGGTCTTCTATATCCCGTTCGTCTTCATCGCCATTGTCTGGGCCGTGAGCATTCACACGGTGACGGCCTTTTTGTATGTCGGCCTGGGCGGGCGACCCTTCTGGAACTCGGCGATCATCGCCCCGCGCTTCCTCGCGAGCGCGTTCGCGGCGGGCCCGGCGCTGATTATCCTGACGCTCCAGATTGTGCGGCGGTATACGGCACACAAAGTCAGCGACGAGGCGCTGCTGACTTTGCGACGGATTGTTCAGGTCGCGATGATTATCAACTTCTTCCTGCTGGGCTGCGAGGTGTTCACGGAGTTCTACACCGACTCGGCGCATTCGGCGTCTGCCCGGTATTTGTTTATGGGCCTGCATGGATACAGCGCCCTCGTTCCGTGGATCTGGACCGCCATCGCGTTCAACGTGGTGGCGATGGTGCTCTTCGTACTGCCGAAGTCACGGGCCATGGGGACCCTCAACATCGCCTGCATATTGGCGGTCCTGGGCATCTGGATCGAGAAGGGCATGGGCCTGATCATTCCGGCCTTCGTGCCGACGCCGTTGGGTGAGATTGTGGAATACACACCAACACTGCATGAGGTGTTTGTCTGTTTCGGGATTTGGGCGTTCGGCGCGCTACTCTACACCGTCTTCGTGCGAATCTCGGTACCGGTCCTGGCCGGTGAACTGACGAGCGAGGAGTTCGGTGGCCGGTCTGCCGACGCGGCGTGAGAGTTGTCTAAGACGGCCGGCAGGAGTGTCGGCTGCTACGAGAGCATGCAAACTTCTGTTAGGAGTATAGACGTTATGATGAAGCGCACCGCAATTGCCAGTCTCACGTGCGTGGCGGCAGTGTTTGCCATGGTGGGTTCGGCTTCGGCTCAGACATGGGGCCTGCCGGAGTTTTCGAAAGAAACCAAGGATTGCATTTATTGCCACAAGCAGGAAGACTCCGGGGTCTACCAACAGTGGGGATCCAGCTTGCACTATCGCGCGAAGATCGGGTGTTTCGAATGCCATGCAGCCAAGGAGGGTGAGCCGGACGCGTTCATGCACGAAGGCCAATTGATCGCCACGATCGTCTCGCCCAAGGATTGCGCAAAGTGCCACGAGACGGAAGCGCGCGAGCTTGCCGAGTCACACCACTCCAAGGCGGCCCGCATCCTCGGCTCGCTCGACAACGTCTTGGCCGAGATTGTCGAGGGCAACCGCGGGCTGGTCACCCCCGCATTCCCAGGGGGCAACAGTGCCGCGGCGGTAAACGGTTGTTGGCAGTGCCACGGCACCGAGGTGAAAGTGCTCACAGGCGGGAAGCTGGACCCGGCGACGTGGCCGAATACCGGCATTGGCCGGATCAACCCGGACGGTAGCGAGGGGTCCTGTTCGGCGTGTCACTCTCGTCACGCCTTCTCCGCCGCTCAGGCTCGACAGCCGGACAACTGCGGCAAGTGCCACCTGGGGCCTGATCACCCACAGAAGGAGATATACGACGAGTCCAAGCACGGCATTGCGTTCGCCGCGCACAAGGACAAGCTGAATCTCGACTCGCCGAAGTGGGTGGTGGGCGAGGATTATCATGACGCGCCGACGTGTGCGACGTGCCACATGAGCGCGACGCCGAACAAGCCGGCATCGGAGGACCATCCCGCGATCAAGGGACAGCCTGTCACGCACGACGTCGGTATGCGGATCAGTTGGAATAACCGACCGATGATATCGGTGCGGCCGGAAGTGAGCGACAAGCAGATGGGGCTCCCGGGTGCGAACGTGGATTGGTTGACGCGCCGGAACAGCATGAAGAACGTCTGTCTCAACTGTCACCAAACACAATGGGTGGATAACTTTTACGTCCAGTATGACGGCCTCGTCCACCTGTATAACGAGAAGTTCGGCAAACCCGGCAAGGCGTTGTACGGCGTGGCACAGGCGGCCAAACCGCTTCCGACCGTGAGCTTCACGCACGACGTGGATTGGGCATGGTGGGAACTTTGGCATCATGAGGGCCGTCGCGCTCGGCATGGTGCTTCGATGATGGGGCCCGACTACACACACTGGCACGGCACCTACGACATCGCCAAGACTTTTTACATGCATTATGTGCCGGCGCTTCGGGAGTTGATCAAACAGGCCCACGAGTCCAAGGATGCCGGGCGAATCAAAGCCGCCGAAGCGCTCCATGTGAAGCTGGATCAGGTGCTGAATACGGACGACCACAAGTGGTTCATTGGCAAGATGGATCCTGAAGAAGTCGCGAAACGGAAGAAGGCTGCCGAGGAATTTAAGGCTCGGTACAAAGACTAGTACCGCGTTTCATAAATAATACGACTATGTTTATGT
>CAZTAR010000468.1:0-3431 GCA_964611695.1 uncultured Planctomycetaceae bacterium
TCCAGCGATACGTTCTACTCGCCGCCGCGTGAGAGTGACTTTTTCAGGGACGACGGCTTAACAGGCAAGGTTTACACTACACCGAACCCTGGGGAGCCGTTCTGTATTCCACGTCGGCCACAGGGAGCCGACGCTACGTTCAGAATCACAAGCCGCCTTGCTCGATGCCGCTGCGATTGTGCGCATGAAAAGGCCCGCCGACGTGCTGAATGACGCCGGCGGGCAAAATTACGGTTGCTGCGGTAAAAGCAGCCACGTTCGCTGCGTTACAGCAGCCACCTAGTACATATACCAAATTCCACAGATCACCTCCTTTCGAAGGGCGGACCTCCCGGACGACGTTGACTCGACCGCCGGGCCTCGTCCCGTCCGCCGACCGTCGCCGACGGACACACACGAAACGGTGTGGCCGTTCCGCGGCAGGCGTATCCATCCGCCGAACTCATCTCGCCCATTTATGAGAGTCGCCCGACGAAGCACAAGGCCTACACTCTTATTGTATCGACGTGGATCCGCGAAGGCCAACATTTTTCACCTTTTTGATCATGGTACATTTTGATGAGTGGCTGCCATTGGCAGGTTTGCAGCATCGCCACAGCAAAATGCTGGATGCAACGTCCGGAAACTCAGGGGGCTGACGTACCTGAGAGTGCCAATCGCGCGGGAATGAGCACCGCGACCGACGCCAGCTTCACGGCGACCAGCAGCATGGCCGCGGCGGACGTGCCGAAGGTCGGCACCAGGAGAATCCCCGTCGCGAGGGCGCCAACGCAAGCGCCGGCATGATCCGCGCTGACGATGCTGCCTGCCGCCGCCCCGACGCAACGTGAAACGGCAAGCTGGATTCCACCTGCCAAGGCGAAGGACGCCCCCCCTAGAACACCCGTCACGGCCACGAGGATCGAGATGATCCACTCCACGACGGAGAGTGTCGGTTCGGAAGATTGCATCGCGGCGAGAGCGGGCAATGCGAACGGGACGGAGAGTGCCAGGATGGCGAGCAACACGTCCACGGCAATGAGGCGTCGCCAGAGATACATTGCGGGTCGCGTTGTCGGAGAGATTCTCTTTGATCGCCAATGCACAAGCCAACTGCCGATGACAAGCCCTCCCATGAAGAGAGCAATGATCCAGCCGATGCGCTGATAGACGTACCCGTAGCGGTTCTGGAAGGCGAAGAGCCAGATGATGCTCAGGGCCATCGTCACAAAACCTGTTGTGCCGACTGACAGCATGACGGCGCCGCTGGCCCAACCGGCCCGGGATCCCCCTCGGATGCGACCTCCGATCACGACGATCACACAGATTGCGCCGATCGTGGCGACAAGTTGATTCCAGCGGACGCAACGCAAACGTTCGATGAAGCCGCCATCGCGGCCATTCATCAAGCGCTCCCACATGATGAGGCGCTGCATATAAACCGTGGGGCGAAGATCGGTGCTGATCGGGGGGAAGACAACTGTGTTGAGTTCGGCGGCCCTGCGGCGGACTTTGTCGGGATCGAACCAATCCGTCGCACCCTCGAACCAGCGGGGGTTGAAAAGGTCGGACTGCACGTCGCGTTCGGTGTAGCGGCGGATGAGTTCTTCGGGGTCGATCGAAACCAGACCGGGCCGGGTTGCCGCGAGAAGGTGCGCCGGATCGCCCCACCCCACGATGACCTCTGGGAAGCTCCGGCGCAAGGTGGCGCGAACGGATGCAACGTATTGGGCAGATGTCTCTGTAAGTTCGCCCGGCGCCGCGGCCACGGTCGAACAGAAGACGCCATCCTTCGTCATCGCGCGGCGCACCTCGCCATAGAATTCGTCGGTGTAGAATCGCGCGTGCAGGGCGGATGTCGGTTCGGGCAGACTGGCGATGACAAGATCAAAGAGACTCCGTCGCGCTTTGATGAAAAACCGCGCGTCCTTGTAATGCACCGTGACGCGCCGGTCTGCGAGTGCAAGCCGATCGACCTCGGGCAGGAAAGGCATGAGAAGGGCGACCTGCCGAGGATCCGGTTCGATGTAATCCACGTGTTCGATCGGGTGGCGGAGTATCTCGGCGAGCAACCCTTCCGCGCCGCCGCCCAATACCAGGATGCGTTTCGGCCGAGGGTGCTGGCACATCCATAAATGGGCCAGGGGAACGTAAGCGTATGGATCGGGAAAGTCCGCCGTGACCTTTCCATCGCAGAAGAGGGTGTATTGCCCGAGTCGGCTTCCGATGGCGAGGTTCTGGTATCGCGACTCGGCTTCGGCACACAACGCATGGCCTGGCGCGATGGTTCGCCATCGGCATTCGACGAGTCGGCGGTTCAACGAGTCGCCCGCGAAGACGGCCGTACACAACGACGCGACCGAACCGATTGACAAACAAACGGGGACGAAACGTGTGTTCGCGAAGTTACTATTCCCGGAGCAGCCTTGTCCTGAGCGGCCATTCTCGGTGGTCGTGAACAACAGCACGGCGCAGGCTGCGAGCGTGATCGCGCCGCAGCCCAGCGCGGCTTCGATCGGCGCGAGATGCTCGACAGCCCAGAAGCTGAAGGCCGCGCCGCCGATCAGGCTGCCGATGGATTCGAGGGCGTAGATACGACCGAGCGGCCCGACCCCTTCGCTGGTTTGGCCGTTTGCCGGCGGCACGAGACGGCAAGCCAGGGGGAATGCCATGCCAACCAGTGCGCTGGCCGGCGTGATGAAGAGCAGTGCGACGAGCGCGGTGGTGGGAAGAGGGAGCAGTTCACCAACAGGAACATCCAGCCAACCTCTGACGCTTCGGAACAGCCAGAGTTCGATGCACGTCGCAGCGCTCAACCCAACGAGCGTGGCCACGAGCACAACGTCCGGCCGACGCCGCGCTGACAGTCCGCCGCCGAGCAAGCCGCCGATCGCAACGCCCAGCAGCCACGCAAAGAGGACGATGCCCCAGGCAAACTCGCTGCCGAACATGAGGACCAGGGCTTCGCGCAACAAGAGAGACTGCGCCAAGATCGCCTGCGCGCCCCAGGCGACGGCGAGCAGCGCCAGTGAGACACGCGGGCGGGGTTGGCTGTGCGCACAACGCGAGATATCCAGGATTGCCATCGCCGAACATTCTATCGCCGTTTGAAGGCAAACATAGTATTCGACAAATGTGTCAGGAGAACCCAATCGTGTCGCCAACCCGTCGCCAACGGCATTCCGGTTCCCTCGCTTCACTTTGCCCACCGCCGCAGGGTGCCATTCGTGGCTGTCCTTTTTTTGCCCTGTTTATCGAGTATTCGTGTTGTCAGGAAGAGGCACAACAAGAGACAGGCCCCTATGACTCCGTTAAATACTCGCCACGAGGTCTCTGTGAAACAGCCCACAATGCAGCATATACATGCACACAAAGTTGCGCCATATTAAGTGAGTCTGCTCTAGTACCGCGTTTCATAAGTTTCACGACTATGCTGCGTGTTCATTGGCAGC
>CAZTAR010000469.1:0-3428 GCA_964611695.1 uncultured Planctomycetaceae bacterium
CACCCGTGGCCGACGAATGCGAGGAATAACCTTTCCCTATTTTACGTCGGCCACGGGGGGCCGACGCTACCCGTAGATTCACGTGTGGCGATGCACTATGGCCGAATGGACGATTCAACTTGAGTCACAAAACGTCGAGGACACACTCGCCATCGGGCGGGCGATGGGCGCCGCTCTCGCACCCGGCGATGTGGTCGGGCTCGTCGGCTGTCTCGGCGCAGGCAAGACCCACCTCACCAAGGGAATTGCCGTCGGCTTAAGCGTACCAGACGATCGAGAGGTGAACAGCCCGACGTTCGTATTGGTGAACGAATACGAAGGCCGTATCCACATCTTTCACCTGGACGCCTATCGCTTGTCTTCGGCCGATGAACTGGAAGCACTAGGCTTCGCGGAAATGTGCGAGACAGCCGGCGTCATCCTGGTCGAATGGGCGGATCGCGTAACAGAGGCGCTCGGTCCGGACGCGTTCTGGATCGAATTGGCAGTTACAGCCGAGGCCGACCGGCGACTAACCCTGCGGACCGCCTCTACCACCCTTGCCAGCCGACTCGACACCGCGGGACTTGACCGTTGGGTGTCGACCGTGCATAAGGGGAACGAGTAGAGGAGACCACGAGACGCCGGCGCCACAAGTAGCGTCGGCCCCCCGTGGCCGACGAGAAACACAAGTTGTCTGCAATGGCCGACCCGGGCGTCGGCTGCTTCGGTAGAACAAGGATAGCGGTATGGCGAGAGTCGATGGGCGAAAGGCGAGCGAGCTTAGGCCAATAACGATCCAACGCGGCTTTACAAAAGCCGCCCCGGGTTCGGTCCTCATCAAGACCGGCCAAACGCACGTACTCTGCACCGCCACGATTGAAGAATCCGTTCCCCCTTGGAGAAAAGGGTCCGGCCTCGGCTGGGTCACGGCTGAATACGAAATGCTTCCCGGCAGCACGGGTGAACGCCGAGCCCGGAACCGCGGCGGGAAGATCGATGGGCGAACCCAGGAAATCCAACGACTAATCGGTAGGTCCCTCCGGGTAGTCGTTGACATGGCGAAGCTCGGGGAACGCACCATCTGGCTCGACTGCGACGTCTTGCAGGCGGACGGCGGTACACGAACGGCCAGCATCACCGGAGCCTATGTCGCGCTCGTGGATGCGATCCGTCACCTGCGACGGGAAAAACTCCTCAAGGTTGACCCGCTGACGGATTCCGTCGCGGCAATCAGCGTTGGGTTGATTGGCGGCAAGGTGCTTCTGGACCTGTGCTACAAAGAGGACAGTAAGGCCGAGGTCGATGCGACGGTCGTACAGACCGGCCAAGGACAGTTCGTCGAGATTCAGGCCACCGCCGAAGCCGGCACATTCAGCCAGGCGCGGATGACCAGGATGCTGGCCATCGCGGGTAAGGGCGTTCGCCAACTGCAAAAGGTTCAACAAACCGCGCTACGCCGCCGCAGTGTGTAGCGTCGGCCCTCTGTGGCTGATGTGATCGTTTGAATGGTTCCTCCGCGCATCCGTCGGCCACAGAGGGCCGACGCTACATTCGCCGTCGCGCAGGCGTCTCTGGCGAGGTAACAATGATTAACCGCCTCGAATCAAATCGCGTTCTTCCGCTTCTAGCGTGCACAATTAGTTTGTTGCTTTTCGGCTGCAACCAAGCCGAGATGGATCGGATGCACCAGAAAAACGTCGAGAACTGGAACAAGTTCTGGAAGCTGGATGACTCCAAGGGCACGCTGTTTGGGCATAAGGCCGGAGACACGGAGACCTGGACCATCGAGTGCAACGAGTATCTGGGACCCAACCGGCGGGACATGGCCGACAACATCGCAACGGCATTGAAACGCGTCCAGGGGATCACACCCTCGGCGGTCATTGTGGAGCACGACAAAAAACGAAGCCGGGTGTTCTATGGCAAGTACAAGCTGAAGTATGTCCGCGCGGAGGTCGACCGAGAGGATCACGCCAAGGGCGACGTCACCATCGAGATGAACGAAACGATTAAGCGCGATCTCAAGTTCATCCGCAGTCTGGCCATCGGCGATCAGTATCCCTTCTTCAGCGCCAGGACGATCCCGCAGCCGCTCGAAGACATTGGACCGGCCGGGTGGAACCTACGGAATGCCCAGGGGGTGTACACGCTCAACATCGGCGTAACCTACAACACACCAACCCTGCACAATCACAAGCAAGCCGCCGTGGAGTGGGTCAAGGCATTGCGAGACGACGGATACGAGGCGTATTACTGCTACTCACCGGACGGGGTCAGAACCTCGATCTGTGTTGGGACATTCGGCGAAGACGCCCTGATCGAATGGGACGAGACCGTGGATGGCAGGCCGACGCCGCGCACCAAGTACAGTGAAGCCGTCGAAGCACTCCGGAGACGCGGCGAGTTCATGTACAACCTTGAAAACGGCTATAAGACCTTCCGCACCGCCGTGAACAAAGAAACCGGCAAAACAGCTCGGATGCCAAACAAGTCCTTTCTCGTGAAGATCCCACGAGAATCCTCGACGGATGATGGGTAATGCCCACGCAACAAAAGCATCAGCACATTCAAAACCCTACTAAGATTCTGATCGCCACGAGCAACCCGGGTAAGTTCCGGGAGATCTCCGCGGTCCTCTCAGAACCCGATGCCGGCATCGAGGTGCCGCCAATCCATTGGATATCCATGGATGAATTGTCCACGCCGATTCCCGAGCCGGTCGAGGATCAGGATACCTTCGCGGCCAATGCGGCCCTCAAGGCATGTTATTACTCGCGCATGACGGGACTAATGACCCTGGCGGACGACTCAGGTTTGGAAGTCGATGCCCTCGACGGCGCACCGGGCGTGCATTCGGCACGGTATTCGGGGCTACCGTCCGGGACACCGCGTAAAAAGGTATCGCCCGCGAACAACGCGAAACTAATCGCCGCCCTGGCAGGCGTCTCCCCAGACCGCCGCTCCGCGCGTTTCCGCTGCTGCCTGGCCCTGGCCTCGGGCGATCAAATCCTGGCCACCGCGGACGGAACATTCGAAGGGCGCATCATCGACAACCCCCGTGGCGCCGGCGGCTTCGGTTACGACCCCCACTTCCTGCTCCCGGAGTTGGACAAGACCGCCGCCGAGCTCCCGCCCGAGCAGAAAAACCGAATAAGCCACCGCGGGAAGGCCTTGCAGCATCTGCGCGGAAAACTGAAACAAGTGGTGACAAACGCAAACCCACCTCGCAACGCCACCGATTCAAATTCCTGAAGCAGTCTCACTTTTTCCGTAGCGGCCGACGCCCCTGTCGACCGAGGCAAACAGTTTGTACTCCACGTCCGACACGGGAGTCGGACGCTACGAGACGCTCATGCCGTTCGACTTATAAACGCGCTAGTTCAACAACAGGACGATGAAGTCGTCGATGTCTTCCTGCTCCGTATTGCCGTCGACATGCGCGCAGT
>CAZTAR010000470.1:0-3417 GCA_964611695.1 uncultured Planctomycetaceae bacterium
CTCGTGATCGCTTGAGCTTCGCCAAAGAGCAAGAATGCAAAGCCGGCAAGTGCGATGATCGAGCCGAGAGCGATCCCTGTGACGAGCCTGCGCAATCGCTTCTTGCGCCGCCTCTCCAGCGACTGTACACGCTCACCTGTTTCCAGTGCCTCCAGCGCTTCGCTTGCCGAATCGAACCGATCCTCCGGCCGTTTCGCCATCAGGCGCACTGCCAGGGAGGACAGGTTCGCGTCGGCGTCCTTGCGGATTGTGCGGGGGTCGGGCGGGGCTTCGTGGAGGATGCGGTGGATCACCGTCGAGGGCGAACCGCCGCCGAAAGGGGTTCGGCCTGTCAGCATTTCGTAGAGGACGACGCCGGCCGAGTAGAGGTCGCTTCGGGCGTCGAGGTCTTCACCGCCTCGGGCCTGCTCGGGGCTCATGTACTCCGGCGTGCCAAGGACTGATGCGTCGAGGGTCAGTCGCGTTTGGGCAGTAAGCATCCTCGCGAGGCCGAAGTCGGCAATCTTCACAATAGGGGATTGCTCTGCGGTTTTCGAGCATGACGATGATATCGGTGATTCAGACAACGGAGCCGGGCCGTGTCGGCCCGGACCGGCTCCACAGGAGCCGGCGCTGACGTTCGAATCGAGCGAGCTATGATGCTCAACGCGTGCCTCTCTGTTCTCGATAGCTGACCGCTTGCTGACACGCGCGGCTCTGACATAATTGAGCAAGAGATTCGCCGGCTTGATGTCGCGGTGGATCAGGCCCGCGTCGTGCGCGGCGGCAAGACCTTCGAGCAGCTGGCGGAACACCTCTCGAACGAAGGCGGATGACAGGCTCTCGGATGGCGCTCCCTCTGGCTTTGCTGTTTGGCGGATCACGTCCGCCAGCGTCGGGCCGTCCACGTATTCCATCGCCAGAAAATGCGTGCCGCGCTCCTGACCCACTGCGAACACGGTCACGATGTTCGGATGGCGCAGGGTGGCAGCGGATTTGGCCTCGCGTGTGAACCGTTCCAAAGCGGTCCCATCGCCGGCAAGTTCCGGCCGGATAATCTTCAACGCCACGGTTCGATTGAGGCTTTCCTCGTACGCTTTGAGGACGATCCCCATCCCGCCGCGACCGAGAAACTCGACCACTTTGTACAACCCCAGCGAGGCACGATAGGCCGGATCGTCTGATCGGATCAGTACGCCCTGGGCAATTAGCGTGTCGAGATCGTGGTCCGCAGCGCCCAGCCCGCCGATCACCGCGAGATACCGGCGAAGGTCGTCCGCGATATCCGGATGCGCCGCCAAAATTTCCGCCTCCGCGCATGGCTCACCCCGAGCCCGGCGGTCATGCAGTTCGCTGACGATCCGCCCGATTCGGGCATCTCGCCCCTCTTGATCGAACGTCTCCGCGTCCGACATGGATGTCCTGCTGGGCTCCAAACAGCGTCCTCCCGTCAACGCGATCGAACGGGCCTCCGCACTCCTGGGATCGCATGTGATATCCACATCTTATCATATTCGGACATAGAAAACATCATGTTCGTATGGCGACCTGAGCGAGAATCTGATCATCCCGCGATCTTGGATTGGCAGGCCGCATTTTTGCAGGAGATGAGATATACTCTCGCCATGGCCGTTGAATCCGAAGGTGTGTATTACGCGAATGCGGATTACGCCGGACCACTGCGACGTTTGATCGCTTGGTTCATTGACGTGGTTGTCCTCATTGTCATTCTAAACGCCGCTGCAGCGGCGGCGCAGTTGGCCGTTGTCCCCATGGACGTGCTCAAGATGCCGCCAAGCGGAGAGAGGCAGCGTCTTGTCAACAAGCACATGAGGCCTGTCCAAGCGCCTGTGCTCGGCGGATACCTGTTGCTCTTCGCAAGCTACCACGTGCTGCTCCGAAGAACGCGATTCGGCACGGTGGGCTACCGCCTCACCGGCATTCGCATCGTGGACGAAACAGGTGAATCGCCCTCGCTCAAGAAACTCGGCAAGCGATTCCTGATCGCGATTCCCTTCACGATGCCGCTGGGCGCTTCGTATCTGAAGTGTCGGGGCAATCCGAAACGGCAGTCCGTCCACGACCAAATCTGCGGCACATGGGTAATCCGGCGGCGAGCGCATCCAGCCGGACCGGCCCAACTCGCCCACCAAATGAAGCTCGTCGGTTTATTTATCATTCACTACATCGATGTGGAACCATTCGAATCCGACGCAGCCGTCACCGATACAGCCGTGCCCGACGCCAACGGCGACGCCGAGGCGAACGAGGCGGAGAGAGTCACGACGTCCGCGCCTTAGGGCGGTCTCACTGAATTCGTCGCGGCCTGCAGAGGCATCGGTAGCAACAGCAAACCTCAAGCTGCTCTAATCACCGGTTCCGCGTTTGATCCGGGCATTGCGATCGGACTTTGCAAGGAAAACGAAGATTCCAATTCCGACAGTGCCGAAGAGAACCGCAACGCCAAAGGCCAGCGGGCCGTTTATCGTGTAGAGAAGCGTCCCCAAAAACGGCGCGGTCAGCCCCCGAACGCCCGCCAAGAACACGTGCAACCCCATATAGACTTCGGCCTTCTCGGGCTCGGCAAAATGAAGGTGCCCCAGGTTCCACGCGATCGCACCCCCGCCCATGCCGAGTCCCTGCCCAATCCGGGACAGTGCGACAAACGTGACGGCGGCAACGAACAACGGTATGGAATCCATGTAGTCCGTGAAGAAGATGATTACGGCGGCGATCCCCCCGGTGACGACGCCGCTGACCCAGACGCACGCATTGAGGACACGGAATCGCACCACCCCGACGCGATCGAACAACCCTGCCCAAAAAAGGAGCGACCCCATCATCATGACGCGCGGCAACACATCCATCAGATTGCAGCTGTGGTAGTAGGACAAGTAGAGTTGCTTGGTAATCATGATTGTCATGATTGGCATGATCATCATGTTGGCCGAGCCGAGAAACATCATCGCCATGGAGTATCGGGCGAAGGCGCGATCGGCGCGAAGCACTTCGACCGCCACCAGAACCGGATGCAGAAGACGGCGACGCAGGTTGCCCCTTGGCTTGGCGGCCGCTTTTTCAGCAATGTGTTTCAGCTCGAGAGTTTCACCTCGAACATGTGTGCGGCGAATGGCGAGGATCGCCGCACAACCGATCGTCGCCACGACGGGATAGATGTACGTGTAAATGGCGGGATTCCGGTCGAACAACAGTGCCGCGCAGGTGACAGTCGCGATCCCGATTGAGAACCGGACGATTTGGAGTCGCGCGACGAGCCGCCCGCGCTCGACGGAAGGATAGTTGTGTTTCCACAGACTTGACCGCACGGTAATGCAGCCCGAGAGCATCATTCGGGCCAACAGGATTTGTCCGGCAAAGATCCAGCCGCCGAGGGAGGAAGCGGGGGTAAACACGACGGAACCGATCATCGCGCTGGAG
>CAZTAR010000471.1:0-3402 GCA_964611695.1 uncultured Planctomycetaceae bacterium
GGAAGCGGTTGGTCCTGTTCGCACAGGTATTGACTGTCGGCGTGGTGCTGAGTTCCTCGGCGATGTCGGCGCCGCCCAAGGTGGGGGATCAGGCTTGTGTTGCGATCCTGGTTGGTCCGTACCGTAGTTACCGTGAGGCTGCTTCGGTTTTGCAGGCGTCTCTGGAAGAGGCGGGTCAGAAGTGCGTTTTGATCGAGATGCCCAAGTTTTCCGACGAGGCATCCCGGAAAAAGGCCCTGGGCCGGCTCGTGGCGGCCAAGCCGGCCGTGATCGCAACCTCTGGGGCCAGCATCACATCTTTCGCGCTCGACGGGGTTCCTGACATTCCTGTTGTTTTCTTCATGGTGCATAACGCGCTCGATGCTTCGTTTATGGTGAAGGATGATCCGAACCGGGGGCGGGTGACGGGTGTCTCGGCCGATGTTTCTCCGAAGGATTGGGTCGACTGGATTGTTCGACTCTGCGGTGAGACGAAGCAAATCGGGGTATTTGTTAGCGAGCGGACGAGGCGGACTGTTGCGTCTTTGGAACTCGCAGCCAAGAAACGGAACGTGGAAATTTTCGTTGTTGATGCCGGCAAGGAGGATTTTTTGCAGGCGCTCGAGTCTTTGGATCGAGAACATCTCGATGGTGTTCTGATGACGCTTGACCCGAAGGTGTATAACTCGGCGACGGTTGAGCGTTTGCTGGTTTGGGGGATTCGAGAGAAGAAGCCGGTTTGGGCTTTTTCGGCGAGCATCGTCAAGGCGGGTGCTTTTGCGGGTGCTTATCCGGAGGCGAAAGCTGTTGGAGAACAGACCGCGGAATTCGTTTTGAAGGTGCTTTCGGGGACGGCTCCTGAGAAGCTTGGCGTTCAGTACCCTCGTGAGGTTACGAGGGCCGTGAATGAGCGCACCGCGGAGACGATCGATATCGTGCTGAACCGCCAGGCGGTTGGCGAGAAAACAGTTCGTTTTGGAGTGAAGCCATGAGTCTGCCCGAGAATGCCAGCAAAGCGGGTGTGAGGTTCGTTTCGAGACGGCCTGTAGCCGCCCCGTGGATTTCACCGATCTGTGAGGTTGCGAGCCAGCGAGTTCCATTTTCGCCTCGGTTTTGTTTTTCGTTTCGGTTTCCACTGTCATACTTAGCTGTGTTCCTTGCCTTCTTTCCGGTCTTCGGCTGGCGCGCGTCGGTCGTGTCCGCGGATGAGGAAGTCCAAGCGGATCGGGCTGCGGGATCCTCGGATGATCTCGTATTAGGTGATGAGGAGGTTGAGCTGTTTGAGCTTGAGGTTCCTCTCGTGGTGACTGCTTCACGTCGTGAGCAGAAAATCACGTCCGCGCCTTACGCGATGAGTGTTATCACCGCGGAAGATATCCGTTTGTCGGGTGCGCGTTCGATTCCAGATGCGCTTCGGCTCGTGCCGGGAATGGATGTGTCGGAATTGGGATGTGGTAGTTATGCCGTCTCTCCGCGTGGTCTTCACGGTCTGGTCTCTCGGACCGTTTTGGTGTTGGTGGACGGCCGGCAGGTTTTTGACTCGCTGTTCGGGGGGACATTGTGGGGTAGTTGGCCGTTTCAACTGGAGGACATTGAACGGATCGAGGTGATTCGTGGGCCGGGGGGTGTGACGTGGGGCGCGAACGCCGTGGATGGGGTGATCAATATCATCACGAAAGATCCGGCGGACCAGCTCGGGCTGAGGTTCACGGTCGGCGGCGGTACGCGTGGGTATCAGAAGACGCACCTCGGCTACGCGTTCCAGGATGACAAACTTCGGATGCGGGTTTCGGGAGAATATGAAGGCAACGACGGCTTCAAGAAGGGTGGTTCGTTCCTCCGGTCACTGGACGATGAGTACAAAGGGGGGCGGATGAGCTTGCACGGGATCTATGACTGGAACGCACGGGATAGCCTGACCTTTTCCGCCGGCAGTGGTCTGGTGGATGGGGCGTATGCTCCGACGCCGTTGGCTGGTTTTGATGTCCGGAATAACTCCGGCTCGCAAGCGTCCTATCTATTTGGGAAGTGGTCTCACCAAGTGTCGGATGATAATCGGTGGGAGTTTACGGGTTATGTCAACGACTTCCAGCTTTCGCCGGGCGTTCGCGCCATCGACTACCGATACCAGCAATTGGCTCTTCAATTCGGTCATACGTTTTCTCCGGCCGAAGACCACACGTTGAGCTGGGGCATCGACAGCCGCGTGGATCTTCTCGACGCATCGAATTCCGATCCGTTCATGTTGACGGAGGACTTTGTCAGCACGGCGATCTTCGGGCTCTACCTTCAGGATCAGTGGCGGTTCGCGCCGAAGTGGACGCTCGATCTTGGCGCGCGCATTGACTATGAGTTCTACGGCGGCTTCCAACCGAGCGCGCGGGCCGCGCTTTCTTATGCCCTCACAGACACCTCGTCTGTCTATGGCGCGGTGTCGCGTGCTTTTCAGATGCCGCCGGCAGCGATGCGGTATCTCGATATACCACTTTTGAACGGGCTTGCGCGCGTTCAAGCGGAAAGAGATTTGCGAGCATTGACGCTGGTAGCTTACGAATTAGGCTATCGCGCCAGGTTCTTCGATCGCGTCGACACGACGTTTAATCTATTCTGGCACGAATACGAAAACTTCACGCCGCTGGTGCCGAAATTGGGGCCGCCGGGCTTGTTGACGTATACGGCTGAGGATCGCGCTTCTGTTTCCATGTATGGGCTTGAATGTGATGCCCGCTACAAGGTGAACAAGGAACTCATGCTACTGGGTAATTACACCGTTCAATGGATGGACTGGCAATCGTCAGAGCCCTTCCATGAAACAGACACCATTTCCCCACCGAAACACAAGGCTATGGTTGGCGCTCGTTATAGCCCGACGGATGATCTTCATTTGTCGAACCATCTCTACTTTGTTGATTTTTGCAAGGCTCCGAATCCGTCGCTACCCTTCATGCCAAGCCGAATCAATCCGTATCTCCGTTTGGACATGCGGGCCGAGTATGAATTGTGGGACGACCAAGCTTCGATTGCCGTTGGTGTGCGGAACCTGCTCGATGGCGGCCACTTTGAAGGGAGCACGATGTTCCTGAATAATGCCGAGGTACCTCGGATGGTCTTTGCGGAATTTCGTTTGGCGCTTTAGAAACTATCTCAGAATTGTGGCACAGGCGTCTCGCCTGTGTTTTCACCGCCGAGACGGCGGTGCCACAATGAGTTTTGCACAGTCTTGAAGTATTCTGAGATAGTTTCTCAGTGGTTTTGCTTTGGGTTGCATTTCAATTGCTGAGGGGAGGTGTTGGTTTTACTCGTCGGCCACGGGGGGGCGACGCTACGGAGGGGGTTCGCGATCAGATGAGCCTTTTTGGTTTGAGAGATGACCGCTTGCTTACGCGCGCGGCTCTTCTATGAAAGCCCGTTGCGTGTCAAGCG
>CAZTAR010000472.1:0-3384 GCA_964611695.1 uncultured Planctomycetaceae bacterium
GGACCGGATGATATCAGCCAGGGAATGGAGGAACTCACCCATGGGAAGTCTGAAAGGAAGTGGCAGCGGATTATCATCTTTGAATATTGGAAGATCCGCATTCTCGATGTAGAATCACAATCCGATTGAGCGAGGCCCATTTTCGGACTTTGTGGCGTCGCTTCCCACGAGCATCGTGGTCATCCGATTCCGAATCTTCCAGGAGAAACGATGTCTTCCCGCCTGGTTCGCAGTTTTAGCTCGATGGTATCGTCGAGTTCAAAGCGCGCGGTTTGGGCATCGATGGTTCTCCTCCACGCGCCGGCTTTTTTCGGAACATGGGAATCCATTGTCACGAACGGCGTCAATGCCGAACTGCTTGCCCAGTGTCTCGGGTTGAGTGTTTCGATGCTGTTGTTCGCCCTCAAGTTCTTTGATGTGGCGTTTCTGCGGTGGCGGACGGACTGGCGGTCATGTGTCGCTATTGGGCTCGTTATCGCAACAGCGCACCTCGGGCTACTTGAATCGAGCTCCGGCGGAATCATGTGGCTTGACAATGGCCCTTTGTTCTCCGCTGCGTTTTTTCTGGTACGCCCTTGCGAGACGATCGATCGATTGCTTGCAGTTTGGGCTCGCTTGGGAGCCGGCCTCGACGACGCTTCACGCTTAAGATGCCTGTTCCGCACGGTGCGTCATGAGGCTGATTATATTCTTTGCTGGATCTCTCCGCGCCAGCCGTGCATTCCCCGCCCTCCTCCCGCCTAACCCCTATTTCGCTCATTCATGATCCGCTTCTCCCGATCGGGGGTGCGCTGTGAAGGCCCCCGGGCAAGTTCTCGCGTGGCGTCTTGCCTTTCGGTGCTTTAACGCTCGGACAGTGTGATCTGAGTTTCCTATTGGTTTGTCAAGCAACCCCATATGTCAGGCCAAACGCCCAATCGGCCTGATCAGGGAGAGTGTTATGTATTCACGAGAACCTGGTAGGAGCGAAGAATTCGCACATAACTCCTGCCGTTCACAGTCACCGGCGCGTCGGCGTGCGGTGTTGCTTCTCAATCTTGGAACGCCGGACGGGCCCGACCTCCCTTCCGTGCGTCGTTACCTGGCCGAGCTATTGAGCGATCCGGAGGTGATTCGGCTCCCCCGGGGATTGTCTTGGCTGAATCGTCCGATCGGTCTGACGATTTCGAGGTTCCGCGCGGCGCGATCGGTGAAGAAGTATCGGAAGATCTGGACCGAGCAGGGTTCTCCGCTCCGCACGATTACGGAACAACAGGTCTCCGCGTTGGCTCATTTGCTTCCGGAGGGGACGCACGTGTTTTTCGCAATGCGCTATGGGCGACCGGGGATTGGCGAAACGTTGAAGCAAATCCAGGCCCTCAACGTCGAGCAACTTGTGGTCGTTCCGATGTACCCGCAATACAGCGGGACTTCGACCGGCGCGGCGGTTCGGGAATTGAATCGACAGATCAAACGCGCCGGCTACCGAATCGACGTCAGCCTACGGAGCGTCTGGTTTGACGATACCGGCTACATCAACGCCCAAGCTCGTTTGATCCACGCATTCGTTGTTGCCCATGGCCTGACGCCTGAAGCCACCCATCTAATCTACTCAGCGCATTCGTTGCCAGCGTCGTACGTTGAACGGGGCGACCGGGTGGCCTTTCAGGGCAATGTGGACCATCGCCTGTTGGTCGAAGGTGACATGGACGCCATTGACGCGGCGGTGCGACGTTGCGTCCAGGCGGGCGGCGGGGAGGGGCACATTCTGAACCTGAATCAGGGCCTGCTCAAGGAGACGCAGTTGGAGAGCGTTCGCCGCGTTGTGGAGACGTGCAGGCAGAGTTTGGTCAATTGACGGTTGGGGATTGCGAATTGCGTAAAGATGTTGTCGTCATCGGTGGCGGCGTCAGCGGTCTTGCGGCGGCTTGGCAACTTAAAAAGGCCGGCGTCGATTTCTGCCTGATCGAAGCCCGAGGACAGGTCGGCGGATGCACGCGCACTGAGCGCCGTAATGGGTTCCTTCTGGAGAAAGGACCTTTCAATGTGATGGCACGTGACCCGGCATTTGAAAACCTGCTGGAGGATCTTTCGGATGAGGCGCCGGTCGTGATGGCGGATAAGACGGCCAACAAACGGTTCATCTACCGCAACGGCCGCATCATTCAGGCGCCGGCGAATCCCATCGCCCTACTGACGACGCCCCTTCTTAGTGTCGGAAGCCGGCTCCGAATCCTGGCGAGCTTCGTCGCTGGCCGTCGGGGCTGCGAAAGAGAGGAGACAATCGAGGAGGTGGCGACTCGGCGGTTTGGCCGACAGGTTTCCGATACGATGATTAGTGCCATCGTCGGTGGCATCTTTGCCGGCGACGTTCGGCAGCTGAGCCTTCGAGCTTGTTTTCCGAAGATTGGCCGAATCGACCGAGACAATCGCAGCCTGTTCATGGGCGGGCTCGGAGCGTTTCGGCGAATGAAGGAGGCCCGAGGCGGCAAGCCCAGGCGATGGCGCGGCCTGATCAGCGTCCAAGGAGGCATTGGCACACTGACCGAGGCGATCGGCGAGCGACTGGGACCGAGATGCGTTGCCCATCAAACAGTGGACGCTCTCCGCCGCGCGAATGGCGGTTACGCAATCTCCGTTTCGGAGCAAGACGGCACAACCGGCACGCTCATTTGCCGGCGTCTCCTGGTTGCGACGCCTTCAATCGAAGCCGCGCGGCTGCTCGAACCACTGGTCCCCGAAGCCACTCAGATCATCAACTGCATCGAGTGCGCCTCACTGGTTGTGCTCAATCTCGGCTTCAAGGTGACCGACATCGGCCATCCCATGCAGGGGTACGGCTTTCTCGTGCCGCATAACGAGCCGAACTTTCCGTTGTTAGGGGTGCTCTGGGCGGACAGCGTGTTTCCTCAGCATGCGCCAGCGGGGCACCGGTTGATCCGGGTCTTCATCGGCGGCAGTCGCGACCCTCAGTCGGTGGATCGAAGCGACGAGGAACTGCTCGACAGCGCTATGAGCTCTTTGCGAGACTTGCTGGACATCAAAAAGGCGCCGACGCTCGTCGATGTTTGCCGCTATCCCCAGGCGATTCCACAATACGATGTCGGCCACATCGAGAAGATCGAGCGACTCGAAGCGATCGTCGCCGAGCATCCAGGGCTCCACCTGATCGGTAATTACCTTCACGGCATTTCGGTCAATGACACGATTGCCCTCGGCACACGGGCGGCCCAGCAGTTGATCCGCGACACCACACACACATCTTCCGGGGTTGCCCTCTGAGATCGGTCCAGCCGCTCATCGCGTATGCTCTTCTTCACTATCGCGTTTCACGTTGATATGTGGCACCGGCGTCTCACCGGTGAGGCAACGGCACTCGGCCTCCTTGCTTCCACCGGCGAGACG
>CAZTAR010000473.1:0-3365 GCA_964611695.1 uncultured Planctomycetaceae bacterium
CAGCCCCTGCAAGCACATAAACATAGTCGTATTATTTATGAAATGCGGTACTAGTTTGCTGAAAAACGTGTTTTTCCGTTGCAGTCTCGATGAAAACCGGAGAGAGTGTCATTGGAATGACGCTGCCGGTTAAGGAAGATACCCCAGCTGTTAATGGCGTGAATTCGCCACTGGTGGACCATACCCTTGCGAGTACACTCAACGACGGAAAAAGCAGAGTGCCACTTACGTGACACTCAAGAAAACTCCCATGATTCTAATTGAAGGCAGTGTTCACTGGTTGCCGTTAAATTGGTGCGAGGAGTTGCCTGTGTGTCAGGCGTCTGGCTTGGCCAATCTTGAGAGGCCTGTCGATCATGATGACTCATGCGAAGACGAAAACCGAGAGGTCGTTTAGCGTTTAACCGCGTTTTGTCAGTCTATATCCCTTAAAAAAGGAGGAATCATGTTGGCGCCTTGCGAAGAACTAGGAGATATCAAATTAGGCATTTCCAGGCCGGCACGAATCGAGCTCATCAATCTCCTGACGGAGCTCTTCAATGTCCTGTCGAACCTCGAAGTCCTCTGCTCGAATCCTCCACCCGGATGCACCAAGTACATGAACTTCAAAAAGCTCAAAGAGTTGCTCAATCTCCTGATCGAGGCGGAGAGGTCTGAAGAAGATTGAACCAGCCTGAAACACCATCGCCCCGACCCTCACACCTGTGGCAAACCTTCTTACGATAAGAAACTATCTCAGAATACCCCCAAGGCTGTGCCAAAGTGATTGTGGCACCGCCGTCTCGGCGGTGAAAACACAGGCGAGGCGCCTGTGCCACAATTCTGAGATAGTTTTTCAGTGGTAAACTCATCCCTGTTGCTTTTCGACTCCTGACTCAATCGCGAAATCGTGTTCGGGAATCAGCTGAGTCCGCCTCCTCTTCCGGACATCGACTCCTATTCGAGAGGCAAACGCGAAACTGAAGCAGAGGCGATGTTGTTTCAGGTGCGTCCTCTCCCTCCCGGCCGATGAGAAGATCAACAGCGACGAATACCCCCAATCCACTGTAGAATGACATCCTCATTGGACAGTGCGACGACCGTCGTTGCCTGGCAGCCCGAACAAGGAACATCCTGCTTGTGGGATTCCCTGGAACCTTGCTTCGCATGAGCCTGATAGCCACACTCCAAAGCTGGGGCGAGATGATTCGCTTCTCGCACTCTGTCTTCGCATTACCATTTGCCCTGGTCGCGACCTTCCTCGCAGGCCGGAACCGCGACACCGGTCTCCCCGCCCTCGGCCAATTCCTCCTCATCCTTGCTTGCATGGTCTTCGCTCGGTGTTTCGCGATGACCTTCAACCGGATCGCCGATGCCAGACTGGATGCGCGTAACCCGAGAACCGCGGACCGGCACCTCCCCGCAGGAAAAATTACCGCTCGTCAGGCGTGGCTTTTTTTGATCGGGACGGCAACCGCCTTCGCGGCAAGTTGTTCGTGCTTCTGGTTCGTGTACGCAAACGCCTGGCCGCTCATCCTGTCAGTGCCCACTCTCCTCCTTCTCGCAGGCTACTCCTACACCAAACGGTTCACCACGCTGGCACATTTCGCCCTTGGTGCGGCAATCGCCTTCTCGCCAGCCGCCGCGTGGATCGCGATCCATCCAGCCTCGCTCGGGCCCTCAACGCTCCTGCTCACGGCCGCCGTGCTGCTTTGGATCACCGGCTTCGACATTATCTACGCCTGTCAGGACGTCGACGTGGACCGCCGCGAGGGGCTCCACTCCCTCCCCGCGAGATTGGGCATCGCGCCGGCACTCCTCATTTCACGCGCTTGCCACGTCCTCACCGTCACCGCGCTGGTCGGCTTAGGCTTTTCGGCAGGCCTCGGTTGGATCTACTGGTCGGCTGTCGTTTTTACAGCCATCCTCCTCGCGGCCGAACAATCAGTCGTCTCCCCCCGCGACCTCTCCCGCGTGAACCTCGCCTTCTTCACCCTAAACGGCTGCGTCAGTCTGGTCCTTGGCGCAGCGGCCATCGCCGACTTGCTCGTCTTGTGAGTTTCAAGCCAACAGTGTGACAATCGAGGATACTGCTCTTCGAGGATGCTGCTCTTGATCGGCTTCAGTGGAAACTTGAGCAGTTAACGATTGAGTGTGGCACCGGCGTCTCGCCGGTGGAAGCAAGGCGGCCGAGTGCCGTTGCCTCACCGGCGAGACGCCGGTGCCACATATCAACGTGAAACGCAATAAGTAATTGTGTCGCGTCCGACACCCGTGTCGGACGTGGAGAACAAACTGTTTGCCGTGGCCGACAGGGACGTTGGCCGCTACAGCTGGATTGGCGCTGCCTTATTCGCGTTTGCGGCGTTCTGCACAACGCGCCTTGTACGACGTTCCGAACAACAGGAAAATGCCGCTCGCGATGTGCAGCAGTCCGACCGTCGCCGGCCATGATCGTTCAAAGCCTGCGATCTGTTGAGGCGAGAAGACACCGCATCGCATAAACAACAGCCCTTGCACGAGCAACACCGCGGACAACAGGATAGCCCGCCAGGGTGTGCGTGAGTGCCGCATGAGAACGAACGCCGTCGCCAGAATCAAGAGTTCACGAAACAGGGGAAACACCGATATGCCGTAAGAGATGGACATCGGCACATTCCCAAGGGCAACCTTCCAATTGAGACGCGTCCCTTCCGGCGTCGAGACCAAAGCCTTTGACTTGCCCGGGCCCATCCATTCTCCCTGCGGCGTCTTCACCCAGACGTGCCGCAGGTCTGTCACCAGATCGGCCTCATAGCCCATGCGGCGTATGAGTGAGGCGGCGATGACAGCGCGGCCGTCACAGTCTTCGTGCAATTCACCGCGCGGATCGTCCGCCGCCGTGGCGAACATCTCCGAAACGGTTGGAATGTAGTCCGCGGACCCCCACGTATCCCAATCCCACGCGTAGCGCACTTTTTGGAACACCATCTCCTGGATTCGTTTCTGCACCGCGGCCATCGGCGGGATATCCGCCTCGCCCAATTCCTTCTTTTCATCCGGAAAACCCGTCTCCCCGGGCGCCGTGTAATCCAACATCCAACTTCGCAGTTCGGCTTCCCATTCGGCAAGCTGCGGCGCATCGGGCTCCACCATCGCGTCAAGATTGCGAAGCCGCGACAGATGTCTGGCAAACTGGCGGGGAAACGGAAACAACACGAAGAACGTCACGGCTGCAAATACGAACAGCTTGATCGGCGCGCGCACATACCACCGGAGGGAACGAAGCCTGCGTCCCGATGCACTGTTCCCAGATCCGTGCCGTCCGAACACGTCTCACTCCTCTTTGAACCTAGTGCGTTGTCAACCCTAAGTTGTCGGGTTGGTTCCGCCCTGGTATTTGTGGC
>CAZTAR010000474.1:0-3351 GCA_964611695.1 uncultured Planctomycetaceae bacterium
ATCGGTGGACCCCGTTCCACCAAGTAAAACACCAAGCTGAGCACCAAGCTTTTCGACGTCGCCTGGGTCTGTTTCGACAGGCTTTGGCCCGTCCATTTTGGGGAGGGCATCCAGGGCCGCAGCGGTGTCCAGCATCTGCGGGTCGCTGTAGGTTCCGAGGGTCAGCCGGATATCGCTGTGTCGCATGAGTGCCTGAGCCGTCCGCGGGGCAACACCCGCCGCCGCGAGATACGACGCCGTTGTGTGGCGGAGGGCATGGACGTCGACGACGCGCCCCTCGGCATCCTTGGCGGGGATCTTCGCCGCGATCAGATCACGCTTGAAGATCCGGTCGATGCCCGCCGGCACGGTGAACACGCGTCCTTCATCCCCGGCCGTCGTCTTCCATGCCTTGAGTTCCGCGACCAGGTCGGCCCGAATAGGCAACGCTGCCGAGCGGGCGTTCTTGGCGATCTCCGCCCTCACCTGTAGCCACGGATTCGGTTCATCCAGGTGCAGATCCGACCACCGCAGCCTCGCCAGCTCACCTTTCCGGAGGCCGGTGAGGATCAGCGACTTGTAGATCAGGGCTCTCTCGCATCCAAGCCGAACCAGACGCTCGAAGATCTCCGGGCGAATCTTCGCCTTGAGTTCGCCCATCCGTGGTCCGTGTCGAATCGTCAGAGCTTCTTGCAGCGGACGCTCGGCCGCAGCCACAAGCAGCCGGCGAATCTCGTCCTCCGTCAGAGCCCTTCGGATCCGACGCACGTCACGTTTCTCCTCGGCCTTAGTGAGGATGTCCAGCGGATCCGCGGGCATTCGCCGATCGCTTACGCACCAACGCACGAATGCTCGAAGGCTGCTAAGGTACGTGTTCACGGTGCGCGGCGACATCTTCAACCGGAGTTGCTGTGCGCACCAGGAGCGGAATGGATCGGCCTGAATGTCAGCGAGTCGATTGAACTTGCAGGCTTCGAGAATCCGGCGCAGCCGACGCATTGTCTCGTAAAGGTGCTTCGGCGTGGCGCCGGCGACAGTCAGATGGCGTTCGTAGGCGTCGATGTGAGCATCGATGGGAAGACGAAGCTTCTCGGCGAAGTCGAGTGTCTCCGTGTCGATCACGCCGGCGGCCTGGCGTTCCGCACTGCGCTCAAGTTCGGCGGCGCGTTGCATGGTCGCCTTCTTATCGCGGAATCCGGGCACACGTTGGAGTTCGCCATTCGCATCGCGGTATTCGATATACCACTTCTTCGTTTGCTGTTGCACACGCCGGCCGTCCTGTCCCCTCTTCGTGTACGTGTGCCGAAATACTCGAGCCATCGTTTCTTGCCTTTCCGAGTTTTCCCAACCGCTTCTCGCTACTCCTACCAGCATAGCGCTCCCTGCCGGAGCGCGCAAGCCCCTCTTCACTCGGCCCTGGCCTGGTTTTTTCGGATCGCTTCCCATTGCCTGCGACTCGGGCAATCGGCCTCCAGCCAAGCTGCGATTTCCTCAACGCGCCAACGAACGGCCCCGCCTATTCTCACGGGACGCGGAAGCTTCCCGGAACAGTCCAGCCGACGAACCGTGCGAAGAGACAGCCCAAGGAGCGTGGCAAGTTCGCTCGCGGCGACGAGTAGCGCCTCGGCGCTGCTCCTGTTCACTCCCGATTCCGCCTGGCTCATCACCTGCTCCCCTCACACGCGGTAGCTTCGTACTGCTTCCGGCTCTCTTGGCGAGCGAGTTTCTTGAGTCTGAACACGATCGCTGGTTCCTGCGTTCTCCCAGGGCGGCACAGCACGAGTGTGAAGCACCTCGCCACTCCCACATCTCGGACAGAAGGAAAGGAAGTCCTGGCTGAACCACTTCGCTGTGCATCTTTGACATGCGCTGTACGCAAGCCTGGCGTCCTCATCGCTGTCGTTCACGCTTCGTTGTTCGCACAAGTCCTGATCTCATTCCTTGCTCAGCCACACCACGTCAGCGTCATGCGACAATGTCCTCTTCCCAGTAGCGATGCCATAGGCCCTGTTGCTGCAGGGCGGCGACAAGGTGCTTACAGTGTATGCCGATTCTCCGGCATCGTCTCTGGAAATCGGCACACGTACATGTGATCGTTGTGGTGTTGATATCGTAGTCGCCGGATGATCCTCGCGCAGTGAACGTGTCTTCTTTCGTCCTCTCTAGTTTGACCCGCTCGGCTGACCGGGCGCGTTTCCTTATCGCTTCCCACCGTTGTTCCGTAAAAGAATCCTCCACGATCAGCATCAAGGCTCCATATTCCTCGAATGCGCGGTAGCGGTAGAAATCCCAAGCCACTCGCACGCTGTAATCCTCGGATTCGCTGAAGTCGTGGAAATTCTCCGAAGACATGCCATTGACAATCGCCCACTTATCGCCGGCGTTCTTTGCCAGGAACGCATCCGTCCGTTCTTTTACGTCTGGTGGAAGTGGCGTGTGAACCATTCTCCGCCGCATTATGAGGGTGGGCTCAACGAACTCCTCTCCAGCGTACGTGACGTAGCAGTCAGGGAAGCGCCAACATCGGCATTGGAAGATCTCCATCATTCGAGCGTAGATGCCGTGGTATTCACTCACAATAAACTTGCTCATGTCCGAAACGGACACGCTACCTTTCCCGTCGACGAGGAAGCCCTCAATAAGTCCCACACACCTTGGTGCTCTTCACGGTCGCTTCCGAGCTTGGCCTCAAGAGTAGGATCTCGAAAGTGATAATCCCAATACAGCCGAACCGACATATCAATGTCCTCCTATTCCGGCACCGGTATCAACAGCACCACAGAACCCTCAATGCTGGTTGTCATCTGCTGCATGCTTGTTCAGCAAACATCGCCCAGCTTCAGCGGCGCTACTAGCTCGGCTCTTCCGTGTCTTGGTCGCGTTTCAGCGTGACATACTCAAACGCTTTTCGGACGACCAACTCGACATGCGGGAGGTCATCAGGAAAGAACGATGAGCTGCTCTTCCAGTCGCCCGTCGCCTTGTCCTTGTAGCGCTTGCCGATGCTGATGCTGAAATCCCGCGTCGCCTGCCCATCCTGCGTGATCCGCTCGCGGCGCCACACCGCCGCGGAGACGCCTCTACGGGCCTTGAATCTGCGATCCGGTTTCTGGGGGGAGTTCTGTTGCGTCATTGTTCTGTTCCTTTCTTGCTCACATGGCGTCCGTTCATGGCTTGCGCTGTTTTGTCCTATCGCCATCGCCTACTCGCGAAGCTCCTTCTTCCATCGCTTCGGTTTGGTCAGTCCATTGACCTTCTTCACGGGATGCGCATCCGGTTCTTGCTGTCGCATGAGTGAATCGCGCGGACGCGTCGACTTGATGCGGTTATCCAACCGCGGGAGAAGGTGACGCGCACGACGCGGTTCTCGTG
>CAZTAR010000475.1:0-3349 GCA_964611695.1 uncultured Planctomycetaceae bacterium
AACATCGAGCAGGAGCTGGAACAGCGTATCGCCCACTTCAAAGCCACCGACCAGTCCTTTGCCTTCCGCCGTGGCGTGGCGTTGGTCTCTGGGAAAGACAAAGATGCGAGCCGTGCCATCCGTGGTTGTGATGAAGATGTTGATGCTGTGGTGCTGTTCGTTTTTGCGAAGCCATGCATCGGCGGTCGCGTGGGCTTGTTGGCGTCCCTCGTCGTTGAATGGGAATACGCGCACGGCTGTTGGATAGTGGGATTCGGTACCCGGTTGGATTCGTTCGATCGGCATTTCCGCGGTTGTGATCTGATAGTGCAGGTGCCACGGGATGGTTGCGCCCGCGCCGGGTCCGTTGAAGAGAATGCGGAAGCGGCCGCCGGTCTGGCTGTGCAAGTCACACATCGCGTCAAGGGAATGTCGGGTGTACGCTTGGTCTATGTGTTCGGCGGGCATGACGGTGTAGTGGTCGGGCTCGATCCAGGCGAAGTTCGCGCCGGCGAGGTACTTTCGGCCTGCGAGGGTGACGGGTACAAGCTTCTCCATCGGATGACACTCGGCGATGTTCCCTTCACACAGGAAGCAATGTCGACCGTGCGGATCGCGCGGGTCGCGGAAGAGTTTTGACTCGTCACGATTCGGGTTGAGGATTCCCCGTGCTTCGAGTTGTGCGACATCGCCGCGAAGTTCTCGGTGGGGGAGCCAGCGAAACCTGAAGGCGATCCCGCAAAGGTCGTCAGCCGCCTCGCGGGTGCCGATTTCCGCGGTTTGAGGATCGCTCAGCAGGAAGCCGTCTCGGCCTTGAGCGGCCCAGGTGTCCAACAATTGGCTGGCAAGTTCTGTGGTTTGCGCTGACATGATCGCGATCCTATTTGTCATTCTGTCTACGGGCGATGATTGCCAATGGCAGGTTGCCAACCGGTGTTTTTTGCGTATTGACGAACATGATCACACCGGTGGACTAGAGCATTTTGGCGTTGAGAATTCATGCTCCGTTGTAGCGTCGGCCCCCTGTGGCCGACGGGAATCACCAGTTTGCTCGCTCTTTACGAGGTCGAAAGCCGACCGCTTGCTAACGCGCGCGGCTCTGATCATTGCTGCGGAGGATGCCTGACCGCGTCCGGTGGACATTCGTCCTTACTTGGCCGGCGTGACTCCGAGGTCCTTCAGAAGGTCTTCGGTCATGTGTTGCCAGGTGAAGTAGGGGACGGTGATATCCAACGCTCGCGCCCCCATCTTCCGGCATCGGTTCTCATCGCCAAGCAGGCGGATAATCGCTTCCGCAAAGCCCTCGATGTAATCGGCCGGGACGACAACGCCGCCTTGACCGAATAGCAAGTCCTTCTCCAACCCATCGCCATTGAGAGAGATCCGCTCCGGCTCAGGGCCGATCAGGTATTCGCAGACAAAGGGGACGAGGTTGGATGCGACGACGGGCTTGCCCGTGGCGGCTGCTTCCTGGGCACTCATGCCGAAGCCTTCCATCACGGACGGCGTGCAATAGACGTCGGTGGCGTTGTAGAGGAATGGCAATTGTTCCCAGACGGAACCGAGCGGGATGACGTCCTCTTTGAGTCCCTTCTGATTGATGAGGTCCATGAGAGAATCGTGCAGTGCTTCCGCGTGGGGGTCGATGGCCACGACGAGGAGGGCCTCGGGGATGCGCTGCTTCACTTTCGCGAAAGCCTCGATCAGGACATCCTTGCGTTTGGTCTTATCAGTGCGGCTGATTTCCGTGACGATCTTCCGCCTCTTCAGCGATTCGGCAGGCAGGGACGAGTTCGAAGCGAGAAACGCCCAGACGCCATTGGCCTCTTCACCTTTGCGGGGCCTGTATCGCTGGTCGTCCACGCACGGCGGCAGGAAGAACTTGGACTCGAAGTCGTAGTCGGTTTTGAATGTGTCGCGGATCGCGGTCGAAGTCGCGACGCCGCCGTCGATGTCTTGCAGGAGTTCTTTTTCGTGGGTGATCCGCTCGTCAATCCGTAGGTCCGCCCACGTGGAAGGATCCATGTTGCGTTTCTTGAGCGCGCCAAGGGAGTGGGGGATCCAGACGTGAGGCACGCGCCGCTCGCTGGAGCCGTTGAGGAAGACGCCCAACATGCCGGCATCCCAGTAGTGTGAAATGATGAGGTCGCAAGCATCGTTATCCACATCGAGGCGATGTTTCAAGTCCTGCACCAAGGCGAGGAGCTGGTCGTACATGTCCTCTTTGCGGACGAAATGGTCGCAACCGTCCTCGATGTACATGATCCGGGCGTGACCTGAAGGGTGGTAGACGATGCCACGCTGCATCTCGCCGGTCTTGGGGTGAGGGTATCCGCCGCGGTTGACGATCGTCACCCGGTAGCCGAGTTCGATCAGGGCCTCGGTGAATTGATTGACGTAGACATTTTGGCCACCGGTGTCCGGCAGACCTGGAACGACATTCCATTCATGAACACCGTGGTTCGTGATTTGAAGGACGTGGGTACGCCCACTTTTTACGAAGGCCTCGTGCATTGCTTCGTCGTGTGGCATCTTCGGTGAAGACATTTTTGCTCCCTACCTCATCCAGTTCGTCCGCTTCTATCAAGATCGCCGCGCGAGGTTCAGCGGGCGGACGGGGGATTCCCCTTTGCGGAATTACTCATTGCGATCATAGTAGGCCAAAGGCCTCGAGACCTTCTCTGATTCCAGCGGCGTAGGCTGCCTTGGCCTGGTAAACGCGCGGTCCGCTGAATTTCTTCAGTTCCGGTTCGGCGTTGCCAACGATGATGCTGCGAAAACCCAATTCCTCCCGCATCATGTCCAAGTCATTTCCGGTGTCGCCACAGGTGATTACATTCTCGGAAGCTGCGCCGACCTTGACAGCCGCGTACTTCACGGCCTCCCCTTTGCCAGAGCGGATCGGAAGCAAATCGAGGAACTTCCCGACGGAGTAGACGACCTTGGCTTGTAAGCCGGCCGTGCTGAGCCGCTCGTGGATTTCCGCGAGGCGAGCTTCGGCATTCTCTTCCAGGTAATAGCTGCTCTTGAATGGCGATTGCCACTGTTGATCCTGGAGGCGGGCTTCCGGGATGGAATCGACGATTTCGCTGACCTTCCGCTTGTCCCAGGCGTGACTGATAATGTCGTGCCATCCGGTGTCGAGTTTGTATTCATGCCCATCGTGGAAGTGGATGTCCGTGCCAACCATGCAGACGCACACTTGTGCATGTCGTGTAGCCTGTTTTTCAGCGTAGAAATCCTGGATTGATTTCAAGTGCCGCCCGGTGGAGAACCCGACAACGAAGCCCTGTTTCTCCAGTGACGTCCACAGCGAGACCATTGCTTCGTCGTCACCGATGAAGGTGCCGTCGAGATCCGTTGCGATGAG
>CAZTAR010000476.1:0-3336 GCA_964611695.1 uncultured Planctomycetaceae bacterium
CGGCAGCACGGCTCTGGTGACTGTCGCAATCAACGCGACCGCCGATTCTTTCCCGAACGGGGCCTACTCAGACGCGGTCAGCTTTACGAACCTGACCGACCACGTCGGCGACACCGTGCGGAACGTAAACCTCACCGTTGGAGATCCAGATCAATGCGCGAATGCGGAACGCGTCTGCCCCGGCGCCTACAGCGGCTCGACGGCTGGGTTCACCAACGACGGCTCTGCCGGATGCGGCTCCTCCAACTCCTCCCCCGATCGGTGGTACAAGTACACGCCGTTGACAAACGGCACGCTCGATTTGGATACCTGTGACGCCGATTTTGACACCGTCCTCTCCGTACACACCGGTTGCCCCGGCACCAGCGCGAACCAGATCGCTTGTGGGGACGACACGAGCTGGTTCGGGCATTGCAACTGGCTGCCCACCGATCAGTCATACGTTCAGGTGTCAGTGACCGCCGGCACGACGTACTACATCCGCGTCTCCGGCAACAGCCAGACGGGCAACTTCGTCCTGAATGTATCGGGCCCAACCTGTGCGCCTTTACCCTCCGGAGCATGCTGCTTCGGCAACGGGAGCTGCACGGAAGATTCGGCGGGTGCCTGCATTTCCGCGGGCGGCACGTATCAAGGGGATGGCAGCGGCTGCTCGCCGAATCCCTGCGAGGCGTCCTGCGAAACGCCGGGTGACATTGACTCGGACGGCTACATCACCGGCAACGATATCCAGTGTTTCGTCGAGTGTTTGATCCAAGGACCAGCCATCGGATGCAACTGCAACTGCGCCGACATGGCTCCGTTGCCGTCTGGAAACGGCGAGTTGGATGAAGACGATGTCGCGGCGTTCGTGGGCATCCTGTTGAGTTGAGTTCACCACAGCCCGAGGCGTTCTTACGAAACCCGCTGCACAGTACGGCCTCCGGTCGTGCTGTGCAGCAATAATGGGATTGAGCCGAACCCGGAGCCCGGCTCACTGGCCGCCGATCCTGCCGGATTCGAGTAGTTCCGCCAGCGCTTCTGTCGCATTGCCAAGTTCCGCCAGCTTTGCTTCATTGAGTTGTCCCGGCTCGTATCCGATGATGAGCCCTGGAACAATTTCCCAGCTTCGATCGGCGGGTTGATCCAAACACCACTGTCGCAAACGTGCGTCCAACCGAGCGACCCACTCTTCGGAATCCTCAACGATGGCGATCGGCCCCGACCCGGCCTGGGAGGGCGAAGCCGGGCATTCGCTTGAGGGGGGCAAAGTTCGGACCGGAAGTTCGTGGCACGTTGGCGCCGTTGCCGCCGCGATGAGCCAGTCCTGCGACGTGATCGTCGCACGCCCGAATACGTGCTCCGTCGTTTGTGCGGCCACAATCCACCGGTGGATCTGACACCTTTTCTCGAAACCTGTCTCACAGACATATGAAAGGAGATGGAGACGCCCCTTTGCAGTCAAGGCCAGGGGGATCCTGCGACTATGGCCCACCTGCGTGAGCGCACAATCACTCAGCGCCGCCAGCAGATCCTCCGACCTCCCGGCATAAGGCGTCCAGCCGTGACGACTTGCCCACTGACCACCGAGGGAGAGCAAACGGTGACGGCGCCACAGGATTGCGACCGCTGCCACTGCCGCCAGTCCGCCCCCGGTGATGACCAGATTGCTTGTCAAGACGTTTTGGCCCTGAAGAGGTGAATCCTCGATCGAGAGAACCGCGCCGCGCTGCTCAGTCAGATCGAGACGTTCCCGATGGCGCTGCATCTCCGCCCTGTTGGGAATCCCCAGCAGGCTGGGCATCTTCAACCGGTATCGGGTCTCCGCCCGGAGAGAATCCATCTCCCGCTGGCTCACCCCGAGGGACTAAGCGGACCCCGTATTCTTCCGCAGGGTGCTTGAGGCTTCCGATCCACTGGAGGATCCGACGGTAACCGATCGCCTTGCGAGACTGGAAGACCGGTTGGATGTTCGGGTCTCCTGGGTGTCGCTGCGACGGTTTGACGTCCTTCTCGGGAAGCATGTACTTGAGAAGAAGCGATTCCTCGGGCTGGCCCCGGTCGATCATGCGAGAGCGGCCGACCTCGAAATCACTGAGGAACAGAAAATCCGCGTAGGTGGTGGCCGCCACCCGTTTCGGATCCTTATACAATTGGAAATCGCTCGGACGTTTGGCGGCGGCAGAGTGGCAACTCGCCGAGGCGCATCCGCGCAGAACGATCGGCAGCACATTCTTTTTGAACGTCACGAACACTTCCGGATCCGACGTGATCTCGACCCTGTCCGCGTACTTGGCCTGCCCGTAGTACGCGATGAAATGGAGTTTCTTGGGAGCCGTCAGCTTGCGAAACTCTCGACGCGATTTCTCACCCTCGAAATCAACGTGCCCCTCCATCTCCAGAAGAAAATCAACGATCGTCTCTTTTGGGATGGTAACCGTGACTCGGTCCGGCTGTTTCGTATTCAGCCGCATCCCCCGCAATTCAAGGTAGCGGATGCGATTGATTTCCTCCGACGTCAGCTTGCGAAGCCCCGACGTCAATGCCGGCGCATTCTCGGCCCCGTCGTCCGCCGGACCGGGAGGCACAACCTTACCGTCGCCACCACTACCGTCGCGCGGGTTTTGGCCCGGCTGTTGACCATCGCCTGGGCCTGCGATGACCAGACTCTGGCCGATCAGCAGCACGCCTAAACACAGGGCGGTCACCACGAACATCCATCCCAGTTGTCGCTTGTTCTTCATGGGTTATCATCCGCGTCAAGAACCTGCCGGCGTGGGCCCCACAGGCCGGTTGCCGGCGAATTACACACTTGCACTTGATCCGCAATCCACTCGATCATACCTTATTCCCATCGGTTTGTCCTTCGATTGTGCATGAAACAGCGAGGCCCATCAGGCTTCATGACTTGTTGAGGCGTTACAGATGGCAGAATCTGAATCGAGCCTTTCAGAATTGATCGGCCGGGAGGTCGTTCTGGATACCGCAGGCACCGTGACCTATCTTGGCACACTGACACAGGTATGCTCGGACGGCTTCTGGCTTGAGAAAGCCGATTACCGAGACCGGGTTGAAGGTACCGTCACCAAGGAACGCTACGTATGCGAGGCCCGGGAACACGGCTTCCGACCCAACCGAGACCGGATATTCGTCTTCAGCCACGTCGTCGTCAGCATCTCGGCACTCGATGACGTTGTCGAGGCCTGATTTTCTAGAGCATTTTAGTGTTGAGAGGGCATGCTCCGCTGTCGCGTCGGCCCCCCGTGGCCGACGGGGATCACCCGTTTGTTCGCCCCCCACAAGGTCGAACGCTGACCGCTTGCTAACGCGCGCGGCTCTTCTATGAAAGCCCGTTGC
>CAZTAR010000477.1:0-3329 GCA_964611695.1 uncultured Planctomycetaceae bacterium
CGTTGGGCCATCGTCCCACTCTTCGCACTCATCGCTGTGACCGCACAGGCCGAAACCATCACACAAACCGTGCCTTACAGCTTTAGCTTCGATCAGACCCCGATCTTGACTCTCGAAGGATTCGATGATTTGGGAGGCACTCAGCAGCTCAACAGCGTAACGTTCGATTGGGACTTAAACTTCGACGTTGAATATCGACTCGAAAACACCGGACCGACGGCGCTCAACGCCGGTGATTATGTAATAACATTAGATTACTACACTGTACACCAACTTGGTCTCATCGGGGAAGAACCCCCCGCATACGGACCCGGCGGGATGTACATGAGCCTATCCGACGTTGCACTTGGGGCTAATGACGAAATGCCCGGCGGTGACGATGTGGCGTACGGGAGCTATTCCTATTCGTACGAGCGAGCGCTCGAATTCACCGCTGTCGCAGATCCCTCGATCATCGACGCGATGACCCGACCGGGCTCATTCGACACGGTGTACGGCGGCTTTGGCGGTCTTTCGTTTGCATGGATCAATGAGCCGGTCGGGTGGGATCCGCCCTCAGGCCCCTTCGGGGAACCCGTTTATCCGACCGACGACGCCCTCTGGTTCTTTTTTGAATCGACGTGTCATTCTGGCGACGTGACCGTGACTTATGATTATTCCGCCGTCCCGGAACCCGCGACAGCTGGCATCTTGGGGGCCCTGGCGATTCTCTTCGTCCTCCGCCGCCGATCTTAATCAGGCTTCCTCTCCACGGCCCCGCCGATCACGCAATCGCGCGGGGCCGTTTTTGTCGGCCATTACAAAGACCCTGTCGGCGGGGTGTTCCACACATCACGCAACGATGGGCGGGAGCGTCGCATTGATTCCAGCTTGAAGCCAGATGCTATGCTCATCCCGGAGGGTGAGCTTGAGAATGCCTCCTACCGAGTCGACCCTGTAATCAGAGGGCCCTCTCGGTGAAAGATGACCGCTCCCTCACGGTTGCGGCTCTGATCTTTCAGACTTTCAATCCCTCCGTCCCTCGATCCCTTGATCCTTGATCCCTCGGCCCCTCCCCTCAGCGTGACGCATCCATGCTCCACGGCAGCCAACATGCTCACCCTGCGGGATGAGCATGCCACCCGGGCGGTCACTCGGCCGGGTGGCCGGGCGGCCGGCGGGAGGATGCGGCGGAGGTGCGACAGATCCGGCGTTGCCTGAAGACAGGTTGCCCGTTGGCATCGGAACGATTCGTCAGTAAGCTGGAGGCCGCCCTTGGCCAAGGCCTGCGACCGCGGCCGGTCGGGCGGCTTCGGACAATGATGACGGAAAAGGAGGCTCAGCGGAACAAGGATGTGAAAATACGGTGAGTGTCTCTACTGATAAATCGGGCAATGATCCAGATCAGACGATCCTCCTCGTGGAGCCCACACGGCTCCTCGGCAGAGTGGTGGCCCACATTTGTGAGAGTCGCGGTGTGGGGGTACGCTTTTGCGAAGAGGCCGGCGCCGCGCTTCGCACCGTCGCCAAGCAGAAGCCGACGGCGGTGTTTACCTCCTTCGAACTTCCCGGCCTGTCCGGAGCGTCGCTGATCGCGGCGCTGAAGGCCTGTCCGCGCCATCGTGGCATCCCGATCGCGTTGATGACATCGACGGAGTCGCTGGAACGGTTCCTCAGCGTCTATCAACCTGATGTGATCATTCAGAAGGGGGGCAACTTCAAGAATGATGTGGGCGACTTCCTGGAGAAGTATGGAATCGGCGGCAAGGGAGACAAGGAGCGAGCTTCTTCCCGTGGGAAACTCAACGGTCGAATCCTTCTCGCGGAAGACACTCGGTTGATCCAAAAGCTCATCGGCACACTGCTCCACGTGGCCGGGGCCGAGGTGGTGATCGTTGAGAATGGGGCCGAAGCGGTCTCCGCGGCCTCCGAGGAACCGTTCGATCTGATCTTGATGGACATCGAGATGCCGAAGATGGATGGCCGGGAAGCCGCGAAACGTATTCGGGCCGGCGGAATCACCGTCCCGATGATCGCGTCAACTGCCCACGATTGTGACGATTTCCGCAAAGAGGCGATGGCGTTGGGATTCGACGGTGTGCTTTCCAAGCCGGTGAATCGCCACGTCCTCGTCGATACCTGCGCCGATTATATCGCCCACGGTGTGAAGTAGGGCCGCCGAAGCGCGGCACCGCACTGGTATCAATTGGGCGCCACGGGCGACTTGTCCGCCTGTGGCGGCACTGGCAGCAAGCTGCCAGTGGCACCCCCTTCCACGAAACGATACCCGAACCGCATGTGGCCTCACGGGAGCTTTTCGGAACACTTCGACTACAATCACCCGTATGGATGGCCCGCGAGAACATGACAGGGAAACGGAAGACGTGCCCCTTCAGGTGAAGCGGCGCGTCTGGTTCCCGCTGGTGCTTCTGGCGATGGCCGCTCTGTTCCTCCTGACGGTTTTGGAGCGGAATCGGATTCGTGCTCATTGGTGGGTCATGCGACTCGCGGAGAGCGGGCAGGTCGACGATCGCGCTTATTACATTAACTCGCTGCTGGCTGTGGGTGATTCGGCATCCGGCGCTGTGAGACGTTTGGCGAGGAATGAACGTGCCGATCTCCGCGCGCTGGCAGTCCTGGCGACGGCGCGATTGCCGGCGCCGATCCGACTGGGTGAATTGTCGCGTCTCATGGCGGATGAGGATCGAGAAGTCGGCGAATCCGCGGCTCTGGCTTTGGCGCTATCCGAGTGCGAGGAGGCCGTGCGGTTGTTGGTGGAGGGTGTGGGTTCGGCTCACGAAGGCCGAGCGACTTGCGCCGCGGCCGCGCTGTCGCGGATTGACTCGCCTTCCGCATGCGTAGCGCTTTGCCAAGCCGCATCCGGACATCCCAGCGCATTGGTTCGAGCTCAGGCGATTGAGTCGGTGGGGCTCAGACTCACGAATCGAGAAGAACTAGCGCCGGTGACAGCAACGTGTGATCCTGTTCGGGTGCTGGTTCTTGCGCTGCGCGATGAGGCGGCGTTCAGCGGGTCGCTTTCGTTTGAACGACAGGTCGCCGGAGCGATGGCGCGTCTGCCTGGGACCGGGACGATTGAGGATGCCCACATGAAAGAGGATTCCCGCGAGGCGACCGAACGATGTGTCGCGGATGTTGCCGCGGACTACCTTGGCAAGCTCACCGGAAAACGGATCGAGCGCGACACGGAGCGAATGCCAGCGGCGATGGAAGCGTATGTCGGGCAATGCCGCGCGTGGATTCGCGAGCGATTTCGTAAGATGCCGAGCGAGACCGGCTAGTGCTGCGTCAACCTTCATTTTTCGGGTTCACTGGGTTTCGGTTTCTGTGGC
>CAZTAR010000478.1:0-3324 GCA_964611695.1 uncultured Planctomycetaceae bacterium
CACAAATACCAGGGCGGAACCAAACCGACAACTTAGGGTTGACAACGCACTAGCCGCTTATGGCATTCAAAGATTGAGCGTACATAGTTCGTTGTAGCGTCGCCCCCCCGTGGCCGTCGGAAAAACTGGTTTGGTCGAACCCCTGAGTTTGCACCTAACAAAGCCGAACGCATCCTCCCTCTCAAACCGAACACAGCAGACCGTCCCATAATTCGCATCACCTTTTTTCTGAACCACGTTCACCAAGTGTCGCTCAAACGACATGTCGCACTCACCCCTTTTCTTGAAAAACGGACGTTCAGGGCGTCTCGTAATTGCCGTCTCACAAAGTGATTATAACCGGCGCGGCGATCAATCACTTATTCCTCCCAGCAATATTCAGTTTGATTGACTTCAACACCCGTCTGCACATATAAAAGGGTATTACCCAGGAATCACACCAAGGGGGGACCCTGCTCGGTGCAGCGTCTCGCGGCGGGCTTCCAGCCCACACGCTTGAGGGGAGAAAAAGCAAATGTTGAATCATAAGAAGTGGGTCGCAGTTCTTGGATCGTGTTGCGTATGCACGGTATTGGTTGTCGCAGCTTGCACACAAAGCTTGAGCGATTTGGGCTTGCCGGGTGATGGAGCACAGGACGGAAGCAAAGTCTCGGAAGGCCGGCTGAACGCCGACCGCGTTCTGGAGAAGCAGACGCCGGTCTATGTTGACCTTCTCCAGCACGATCCTGCCTCAGCCGAACTCAGATGCTATCCCCTCGGGTCCACGGTCCCCGGGTCACCCGCTTGGCAGTCCCGGATCAATGGGCCGGTGCCCTTGACGTCGGACTACAAGAAGAGCGAATACGACTTTCTCATGCGGAAGGGGGAGACGGATTATGTCCTCTCGGTACGAATCAGCAAGCCGTCGAATGATCCGCACTTCTCGCATGTGGAGTTCAATCTTCGAGCGGTCAACCCGAAAATGATCGATCACTTGGCGCATTTTCCCGGCGATCCGGACTATCACAAGGGCGAGGCGGACTATCCGTCTAACGACACGGTCGAAGACAATCGCAGCCTCATTGATCTGAATGGCGGTGATATCGCCGTGGTCATCCGGGGCCTGGAATTCAAGAACCTCGTGAACAAGACCAACCCGCACACATCGGCATGGATGAATGTCTTGGGCTCCTCCGCGTGGGTAGCCTTTATGCGCGACAACGCCCTCGGCAGCGGTCGCTTCTTCGCCATCGAGGGCGCGTTGACGGGCGGCCCTGTGGCGCTCGTGGATGATCCGCCAGTGCTGGGCATGTTCGAGTCCGTGCAGGTGCGAGGTGATACCTTCGACGACCTCAGCGAGAACCCGACGCTTCTCGATGGCAGCGATCCGAGTAATCTCCGGGTCTGCTCCGATGTGGATGCACCGGATTCTCCTTCAACAGACTACGCGCTGCTCGATTGGTGTGACCTTGATGCGTATGGAACTCCCGCGCCGGGCCGTGGCGGATTCGTCTTCGTCATGCGAGACTCGGCCTTCTCAAACAAGGTCGTCGTCGACGCGAGCGTCAACCCCGGCAACCCGCCGGCCGGCGGAAACAAGATCGACGCGCCGCCTTCGGGTTATGACGGAACGCTGATCCCCGAAATCGAGCCCACCATGGCCTCCACCAACCCGGTGACAGGCGCGCAGGGCGTACACGAATTGGCCGTCTCGGTCCTCTTCATCCACACCTGGGGCGAGTAGGCTTCGATTCAATTGCAGAAAACAGAACGGGGCGTGTCCATGCGGCACGCCCCGTTTTTTAATGCGCGGTTCGTTCTTCGAGGTAGCGTCGGCCCCCCGCACCGAGCCGGCTTGTGTCAAGCCGGTGCCCCGACGGGGATCACCAGTTCGTTCTCTCCCACAAGGTCGAACGCTGACCGCTTGCTGACGCGCACGGCTCTGATCAACAACGCGGAATCAAACCGCGACAGCTCTCGGCGATTGGGGTCAGATCATCACTCGGACGTCCACCGCTTTCGCGCCGTCTTCACGTGCAAAGATCGGATTGAGGTCCAATTCGCGGATGGCTGGATTCTCCGTGACCATCTGCGAGACACGCAGGATGATCTCGGTCAGACTTTCGATATCCACCCCGGGCTGGCCACGGAAACCTTTGAGTAACTCTGCTGTCTTGAGTGATTCAATCATCTCCACGGCTTCGCGCTCCGTGACCGGCGCCAGCTTGAACGCCACATCCTTGAGAACTTCCACGAAGATGCCCCCCAGGCCGAACATCACGATATGCCCCAACCCCTCGACGGCCTTCGCGCCGACGATCACTTCGATCCCGCCGTGCAACTGTTGCTGCACCAACAGACGCGGCTTTGTCTCGGCAAATCGGCTCATCATCTTCTCGGCATGACGCCGCAGCGCGTCGCCATCCCCGATATTCAGCACAACGCCGCCCGCGTCTGTCTTGTGGACGACGGTGGCGGCCTCCACCTTGAGTGCGACCGGATAGCTGATTTCATCCGCAGCGGCGAGGCATTCATCCACGCCGTCCACAATCTTGCGGGCCGCGATTGGGATCTCGTAACACGCCAGCAGGTCGTAGCCCGCCTCGGCGGATAAGAAGGCTTCATCTGAATGACCGCCATTGCCCGCGCTCGCGTCGCTGGGCGCCTTCCTCGCGATCGCTGCCTCGAAAATCGATTGGGCCTTGTCGGCATCGACCCCGGGAAACACCGTCGGCTTTTCGGTTGGCCGCTTCAGCATGGCGGCATAATGACTCATTGATGCAAGCACCCTGGCGCCTGTCTCCGGCATGTCGTAAGTCGGCACGCCGCCCGCGCGGATGATCTCCAGCGTCTCCGCCCAGCCCGCTTTCTCGGTCATCACCGTAGCCACAATCGGCTTCTGTGATCGACGATTGGCGTCCGCGATCTCATGGGCGACCCCTTCCGTGTCCACGAAGAACGGCGTCACGAAATTCAGGAAGATCGCATCAACCCCGTCGTCGTTCAGCAACGCCCCGATCGCCGCGGCGAAATGCTCGGGCCCCGCCGTGGCCAACACGTCGACCGGATTGTTGATCGAGGCCTCGGGGTAGAGCTTCTCGCGCAACAGCGCCGCAGTTGCCTTTGATAGCGGCGGCATCACCATTCTGTTTTCGATGAGTTCATCGGTGGCGATGATTGCCGGGCCGCCCGTGTTCGCAACCATCCCCACGCGATTGCCGGCCGGGACCGGCTGCGATGCAAACCCGATCGCAGACTGGCAAAGCTCCTCGGTATTCCGAAACGCGACTACGCCCGCCTTCTCGAAGATCAACTCGATGGCCGTGTCCTGCTTGATCATGCCGC
>CAZTAR010000479.1:0-3324 GCA_964611695.1 uncultured Planctomycetaceae bacterium
GGCTACATGCCCATCATCTCCGACAAGCTCTTCATGACCGAACAGGCGTATATGGTGATTGCCGGCGCGGCGCTCATTAAAGGCGCCAAGGCCCAACATATCACGTCGCTTACGATCGGCGGACCGGATGTACATGTCCACCTGTCGAACTGCGCCGACGAGCGTGTACCGGACGACAAGACCATGATCAAGCGGATTCGGCAGGAAGTCGAGAAGCTGCCGGCCAGCGCCGTTGCCTACTACCGTCACGGCTTCGCACCCGCCCCACCGCGGTTTTCCCCACACGAACTCAAGGGTCTGCTCCCCGTTGACCACAGGGTCGTCTATAACATTCACGAGATCATTGCCAGGCTCGTGGACGATTCACTCTTCTGGGAGCTGTTGCCGCACGCCGGTGAGGAAATGGTCACCGGCATCGCGCGGATCAACGGCCTCTACGTCGGCATCATCGCGAACAACCAGCAGCTCACGCTCCATCCCGAGCTGAAAGACCGAACGCGCGCCGGCGGCCTCCTGTATCGCGAGGGCATCGCCAAGATTTCCCAATTCTCCCGGTCCTGCGATTCCGACGGCATCCCGATCATCTGGCTTCAGGACATCTCCGGCTTCGACATCGGCATCGAAGCCGAGAAGCACGGGCTCCTCGGATACGGCTCGAACCTCCTCTATACGAACTCGACCAACACCGTGCCCATGATTACCGTGCTCTTGCGCAAAGCCTCCGGCGCAGGCTACTACGCCATGACCGGCCTGCCGTACGAGCCCATCGTGCAGCTATCCACGCCGCTCACGAGGCTCGCGGTCATGGAAGGACGGACGCTCGCCATCGGCGCGTACCGCACGAAGCTCGATGACAACTTCCAGATCACCACACAGGACGAAGAAGAGCGAGCCAAGATTGTGGCGGGTATGAAAGGGGTCGAGGATCGCATCGAGGCCGACATGGACCCTTACAAGGCCGCGAGACAGATGGATACGGATGAGATTGTCGCAGTGGATGAAATCCGCGACTACCTCATGACACTGGTGGAATTGAGCTACCAGAGCATCGGATATCGCCGCGTGAAGAACCCCAGGATATGGTCAATGCACGACCTCGAAGTGCTCTCGAGGTTCCCGGGCTAGCGGCCGAGTGCGGGCTCACGATCAGAGCCGCTCGCGTTAGCAAGCTGTCAGCGCTCAACATCAGATACCGCCGGGCAGCTTGCCCATCAGTTGAATACTGGAGTGTACAACAACATGGCTGAGAAAACGCTCATTGCAAACGTGCAACCGGATGATAGCGATCCCGAGACACTCCTCGTGACATCACCCGCCGTCGGCATGGCGGACGGTGCACCCAAGGTCGGCCGGTTTCTCAATGCGTCCGACCGTTTCAACACGATGAAGATTCTCAACGTCCGTTACGTGCTTCGGCTACCGCGCGACGTACACGGCCGACTAACCGAAGTCTTCATCCCCAACAGCTTCACACCAGTCGAGTATGGCCAGTCTCTCGCGCGTCTTGATCCACGCCTCCTCGAAGCCGGAGCGGATGCCGCCGTCGGGCGCGGCGGCGCCAAGGCCGGCGAGTCGCAAGATTCAGGCCTCATCTCCATCGAAGCGCCCTCGGACGGAATCTTCTACCGCCGCCCCTCCCCTGATTCGCCATCCTATATCGAAGTCGGTTCACCAGTCTCGGCCGGCAGCATCCTCGGTCTCGTCGAGATCATGAAGTGTTTCCACCAAATTACCTATGGCGGCGTCGAGTTGCCCGAGAAAGGCGAGATCGTCAAGATCATGGTGGAAGACACGGCGGAAGTGCGTTTCGGCCAACCACTCTTCCTCGTCAAGCCGGTCGAATAGCAGGCCGCGAACCCTGGCTCGTCTGATCATCGTTCAGATCGAGTGGCCTGGGTAACGAATGGAGCACCCCCTGCGGGTGGCGCACTCGTTGCCCGTGGAAGCCCCTCGGACTTCCTGCCCACGGGTAAGCTCCGCCGCTCAAAGCGGCTCCGCTAACCCATGCCACCCCGTCGCTTCATCGATGCCACCCCGTTTTTCAGGTTCCCCGTTCGTCACTGCCTCGATGGCGAAGCCAGAGGTAGGTCATGAGGATGGTACCGAGAACACCCCAGGGAAGCATTGAACTAAACCAAGCTGTAGGATTGAACGTTGAATAAGAATCCAGGAGCTTGCCAAGTCCGAACCCGGCGAGCATGGCCCCGAAGTACTGGAATGAATCAATCACCCCCGCCGCAAAGCCTGCCATCTTCCGGCCGCCAAGATCCATCGCGGCGGCCGTCCCAAGAATGGAATGTGTCGCATTGCATCCGGTGTGAACACCGAGGATCAAGACGGTGGCCATCACCGCGGAAGAATACATGAGTCCCTGGGACATAACGATGGCGGCAAGAAGAAAGAGAACCTGTATCAAGTAGAGGACCGCGGCCACAGGCGCTCGGCGCCCTTTAAAAATCTTGTCCGAGATGATGCCGGATCCAAGTGAACCGGCGGAAGCCATACCCGGCAACAACACAACGGCGAGCCACCAGAAGAGGTCGGTCGTCTTGCCGATCGTCCAAACCTCATCCATATAGATCACCCACCAATCATAGATGGCCGCCCTTACGAAACCCGTGCAGAAGTACGCGCCGGCAACGATCCAGACGACGGGGTTCGCGGTGATCTTCCGGAACACTTCGCTGATTCGGATGCGTTCATGGGGATCGTCATCCGGACTTTCGTCATCGTGCCGCACGCGATAACCCGCCTCCTCCGGATGGTTTTTCACGGTCAAGTTCATCAGAATGATGACTATTACCACGATGGCCGGCGGCACGATGAACATATACCGCCAATCGAGCTTAGGCACCGTAATGGTGAAAAAGATGAGGGGCACGGCAAAGCCCGTCGCGAGCAGGGGTCCTAGTTGCCCAACGCCCATCTGTCCAAGATTGATCATGCCCCCGAAGATGCCTGCGAAGAAACCTCGCTCTTCCCTTCGGAACCATGCCGTATTGATCTTCACCATGCCCGGCGCGCCGAATGCCTGCACATAGCCGTCCGCCAGACGGACAATGAACAGGGCAAAGAACAACCAACCGATGTTGGACCAGGCCACTATGCCGAACAGGAGATTCAGCACGACAGTTCCAATGGCGCCGATCGTCATCGCCTGCTTGCCGCCCAGGCGATCTGTGAAGAGGCCATTCACGAACTGGCCCACGGCATAGGCGCCGTTGCGAGCGGACTGGATAGCACCGTACTGCGTGTTTGAGAAGCCGAGCGTTTCCTTCAATTCCGGGGCGACGATTCCCAAGTTGTACCGGCAGAGGTAATATG
>CAZTAR010000480.1:0-3318 GCA_964611695.1 uncultured Planctomycetaceae bacterium
ATCATCATTCTGAGGGTACGCTCTGCGAGGTTTCGCCATTAGATTCATTGGGGAGGACGCCGTGTCTGTTTACCTGTAATACGCATGCTACTTTCTTCAAGATCAGCCTTCCAAGCACAAAGCCTCCGAAAGCAAGACCGATGCTCAACAGGAAGTCAAACACGCCGATGTCCCACATGTTTGGCCCCGCGATGTCTGCGATTCCTTCATCGGCCACACTCATGCCAATGGCATTCATGAGTAGGCAGCAGACCAGTTCATTCCACACAAAGAAGAGTGCGGCAGAGCCCCAGGCCCCGATTTGCCATCGCTTGTCATTCTTTGTCAGGAGTACAAACATCGCATATGAGGTGATGCCCCAGAGGAACGGATCAAGCAACAATTGAATGAAACCGAACAGCATGAATACGATTACCATTTGCATTGCTCCTTGAGGGTAGACTTATAGTGGTTTGTTTTTCAGATGTATTTGCGTCAGGCACCTGCAGCCACTTTGGGATGACTGCGAGATACGCCCATCGTCTGTGTTGTTGGCCATTGCATTACTGTTCCGCCTGATCAGGACACATAAGCTTGGGCTAGTATGACGATGATTGCCAGTAGGCCAATGGCTAGCATCATCGAGCTGAGTAGGACGGCGGCTTTCGCCATGATTGCCCAGATTCTGGGCCCCCGATATGTGTTTGCTGCTCGCCAAGTTCCTACCAACACTAACACATCGTATGCAGTGTATGCAGAAAAAAACACGAAGAATAAGCTGTCTTGTGAGATTGCATACGAAAGCAGATTTGCGATGGAGCCTGGAAGAACCCCATATAACCAGTACGTTTTAGCAAGGCCGTAGTCGCCGTCTACGATCTTCCCGAGGAAACTCTTGGCAGGCAATGTGAACCCTGTCTCAACAGTGAGTGTATCAGACATACTAATAATTCCTCTGTGTTCCAAGTCCTGCTGCCCACATGTGAACATCGCTTGACGTGTGGAAACTCAATACCTCCTCATCGAGCTTTCCAGTTGGCTGGAAAGCATGTCCAGACTTCGACATGCGTCGCTGTTTCTCGCTTCCTGGTAAAGTCTTTCCGCTCGTTCGGCTTGGCGTTGTGCTTTTTCTCGTTCCGCACGAACGGTGGCCTGCTGCGCCGAACGAGCCGCCAAAGCAACAAGCACAACGAACGGCACAAGGATAGTCATGGTCCACAGGACGCGTTTTCGACGTGTGGGGGCTTGGGCTTTATGCCCGTGTTGAAGTCGGTTGGTAAGTGTCCACTGGGAAGAGTCGGGATTGCTGCTCTCGGTTTGGTTGTGCGTCATCATGGTACGTCCTTTCATTATCAAAGCCTTGGTTTGATTCCCGTGAGATATCGCCCGCGGCGCTTCGAGCCAAGCCTCCTTGTTCCTCACTTATCAAGGCGTATGAACTGGACGAATCACGCAAGTGATTCCCTCCACATGTAGATGAATAAAGACAGGCCGGATTCTGTTGAGCAGCACTGTAGCTGGGCATGACAGGCAGATATATAAACGAATACAAGATCACCATTGAACCAGGCCAGTGATGAACCTCGCTCACGCATACTCGGGTGAACGCTTATGAAGAAGGAATAACGGACGGTGCTGGCTTCTGACGCTGTTATTCAGCTCTTTCGGAGATACGTCACTCGTGATTTCAGGGGAGATGGAGAGTTATGTATCCTCGCCGATTTGTTGCTTGAGCCATCGTTTCGCCATGGTCCAATCGCCTTCAATGGTTCGTTGCGAGACACTAAGCACTTCGGCCACCTCAGGCACGGTCATGCCGCCGAAGAAACGAAGTTCCACGATTCTGCTCTGTCTTTCATCAAGGGTGGCAAGCTCGCTCAGGGCATCGTCCAAGGCCAGCAGATCCATCCTTGGCTGCTCGGGGATTAGCTGGGCGGTATCCAGCGACATCTTTTGGACGCCTGCACCTCGTTTCCTAGCTTTGTCCTTGCGTGCATGGTCCACGAGAATACGTCGGATGGCACCGGATGCGGCGCCAAAGAAATGTCGTCGGTCGCGCCAATCCATTTCCCGCAACCCAATGATCTTCATGTAGGCTTCGTTTGCCAGCGCAGTGGCTTGGAGGGTGTGATTGGGACGCTCATTCCGCAATTGGGCGGCGGCGATTCCGCGCAAATCGTCATAAATCAAGGGAATAACCTGGTCATACGCAGCCTGATCGCCCGCACTGACCTGTTGCAGGAGCCGTGTGATGGTGTCCGCATTCGGTGACTCGCCCATGCCTCTCTCTCCGTGGGGCCATGTCGCGATGGCCGCGAGGTTGATGTCGATTCCCGGTTCAGGATAGCGGAAACCTGGGTGGGTTGGCAATGGGTGGAATGATGCTGGGGGAAGGAGATGGATGCGTGCATCTGGTGAGGCCGGGATTGCCAGACGGACGGAAATCCCCAGGGAAGTGGGTGCAGCTAGCGCGGGTGTGAACATGGCATGTGTGTAACCCGGTGGGTGGCGAGCGGCGGATGTCGCAAGAAGATCGCCAAGGTCGGAGGCGTGAGAATTCCCTTTCAATTGAAAGGAAAAAGGTTCTTACACCGCTCGATCGAAGCGCGTCGATTCCCTCGTTCTACCATTCGTATGGTTCGGCTTCGAGCATCATCTGGATGGCGTGTTGGCGTTTCTCATGTTCATCCATCAGCCGACTCTCAAGTTGCCTCTCGACGTCGTTCATGTACTGGATGGCTTCTCGCATCGCGTGCTCATCCTCGAGTTGGTTTGAGGTTTCCAAATCAGCACGGTTGATGAGGGTCGTGGTGATCAAGACAACTGCCAGGATGGCGCCCCCGATGATCAGGCAAAGTCTTCTTGTTGCCCTCTTGCATACATCGGGCGTGCTGTGGTGCTGGTGAGGTTGAGGTTCGCCATGTGTCTGTTGTGCTTCGTGATTCTCGTTGCAGTTCATTGGCTTGCTCCTCGTCTTGCGTGGTCTCGTGGTCAGCTCCATTACGACGGGTTGTTCAGGGACCATTGCCCGACGTCCGCCATTCCACAAGGCGTGGAGTGCGCAATGGTCCCGCAGGAGTTCTTCTCCTGCCGGGGCTTGTCGGCTGGCGATTCAGGGACTCTGAACCAGTGTTTGGGATTCCGCCTGTGCTGATCCCCCGCTGATCCGAAGCAGTCGCTCCTTCACACCCTGCAGGGCTGCAAGATACTGTGATTCACCAGTTCCCTTCTTGTCCTTCTTCCCGCGGGAGTTCATCACCGCTCGGCGGTAGTAGCCTTCGGCTTCGGAGAGCCGCCCCAATCTCTCGCAGGTCACCCCGGCCGCAAAGGCGCTGCGAT
>CAZTAR010000481.1:0-3300 GCA_964611695.1 uncultured Planctomycetaceae bacterium
CTCGTCCGCCTCCTTGTGCATTCTTTCCGCGGCTTCCTCCAGATGTTCCGCCTGGTCCTGCAGTTGCTCCATCTTCCGCTCAAGTACGTCCAACTCCCGCAGGAGGGCTTCGAACTGCTGGTGCTTCATGGACTCCTTTTGCACTCTGGACGACGACCCGTATGCACGTGACGCGTACTCCTCAACAGCCTTCGATCTGGCCTGGACTTTTTCTCTCGCCTGCGCCTGTTGCTCCTTTGCCTCTTGGTATCGTCGATGGAATTGTTCGTATGACTTGGCACTCGAATCCCCCGTGCCTCCGAAGACGCGACTTTCTGTAATCTTCCTCTTCGGGGGGTTGATCATCTCCACGAATGCCTTGAACACGGCCTGCACCGCCGGGCTGCCGTGCACCTCGATCTTGCCATCATCAGGAGCAATCACCACCGGCACGTCGTCCCGAGACATGAGTGTCTTCAATGCCTTTAACTTGCCCTCGGGCAGACGGTATTCGACTTTCAAATCCGCGTTGTCTATCGTGATGATGTCGACGAATGCTTTGAACGTCGCCTGATCCGCTTCCGTCGCGTGGACCTCGATTCCGTTCTTGACGGGTTTGACCCGCGTCGGAACATCGTCGCGGATCATCAGCTCGGCCAAGGCCTCCAACCGGCCCTCTGGGATTTTGTATGTGCGAATGACGATGCTCGGCTCCCCCCAAGTCCCAGACTGCCCCATTGGCTGGAATGCCTGGGGGGGCGACGAGGCAGAGAACCACTCATCAGGCATCTCCTGCATCTTCGGCATCCTTGGCCTTTTTGGCGGTTCCGGTGCGAAGGGCGCACTGGGCAGCGCTGGCGTCCATGATGAGCCCGCAGCCATCTTGTCCATCTGCTCCGACATCTTCTGGACCATCTGCTCAAGACGCTCGATGCGATCCTCCAGAGTCTCTCGGTTCTTCTTCCGTTTGCTTTGTCCGCCGTGACCTTTATGGCCGACATCTTTGTCGTCATCCGCCGCGGAGGCGACGGTCGCGGCATGAGCAGTCGCCTGAGTGACCGCCTTGATTGCCTTGTCAGCCACGGACACAGCGCGATTCGCCGTGGAGACCGTTACTTCCAATGGATCACCCGGCTCCGAAGATCGAACCGGCGTTGCCACCCACCCGGCAACTACCACAGCCAACGCCAACACAATACCCGTCACGGTTTGATTCGGCTTCATTCGCTCTGTCATCACCATCGTGATTCTCCTCGCAAAACGTCTAGTCCGTCCTTTGAATACACCCATGCCTGTGCTCAACACGACAGGCCCGGGCTCACTCACAAATTGCCTTGTCTGCAATAACGCTTCCGCATAACCGCGACGGCCACACGGCAACAGCCATGTCACCCAGGCGTCACAACAATTCTCAGCTTCTTCACGCAATCGGCCCCGCACCCACCAGACCAGCGGATGCCACCAGTAGACCGCCCCGATGAGCGTCTCGATCCAGCAGACCAGATGGTCTCGTCGATGAAGATGCGCCAACTCGTGGAACACCACTGCGCGACGGCCCATCTCGTCCAACTCTGACCAAAGCGCCCGGGGCAACACGAGGCAACCGCCTTGTCCACACCAGATCATGGGAGAGATGCGATCTTGCACCATCAAAGTGCGCGGAACATCCCGAAGGCCGATCTCCTCCGCAGCTTCAGCCACGAGGCGCGTCACGGAGGCCGGCGCAGGCATCCCCGATCGCAGTCGCCGTTGAACACGAAGCACCTGAAACACACGCGTCACAATCACAATGAGAATGCCGCCGGCCCAGATTGCGGGCGGGAGCGTGGGCAGCGCACCGAGCCGGTCTCGAATCGCGAGCAAGCCACCCAGCCATTGGCCGACTCGCTCCCCTGCCGCAAGCCCTTCTCCCTGAGATGCTGTACTCTTGGGTGAATCTTTCCCAAATAAAGTTTTCGCGGATGACAACCCCGGTTCGCGCTCGTTTGATACTTCGGCGGAGAAATCGGGTCGTCCGGCAGCGTTCAAGAAGGCCTGTTTCGGCGGGTACGCAGTCTCCCGCACAATCGAATCCCCCGACGCCGCTGCGCAATGGTGCGACGGCACTCTGTGGCACAAGCGTCTGGTCTGTGTCTCAACCACCGACGTGAAAGCGCCACCGATAGACTCACACGCATCGAATATGCCATGGGCCAGTTGCTTCAAAGATGGGATCAGCCGCCCGTCCGAATCGCTGCCGGGTGTGTTAGAAATGGGCAAACACGATTCGGTGCGAGCGGCTGTCCTCGGTGGAGTGGGAGTTCGGTCATCTGGTGCATGACGACGGTCGGTGCCCACCGGCGCTACCGTCCGGAGGGCGATGTTCAAGGATTCTGTCTGTCGGGAGCCGAGGCGCACTTCGTCTCGATCTTGTCGAGTGCCTCCCGCGCTTCCGTGGAGGGAGTCATCTTGGGGATGGATGCGAGAAGGGATTCTCGAACCAGCGACAGTGCGAGAAGGGATTCTCGAACTAGCAACAGCGGCAGGTGAATCGTCGGGTATGGCGGCAAAAACTTCGGGAATGGAAGGAGGATTGTCGGGCGAAACGGTTGGCAAGACCAGGCCGACAAGGAGCGACGCCAACACGCAGCACCAAAGGGTATGTCGCGTGGCGGGCCGACACGGCGCCCAACGGCAGATCGCGGCGACGATGATCGCGAGCGGCACAACCGCCAACGCGCCGCGCCACAGCAAGTCTGTCATTGTCATTATGGTGGAAGACAATCCCCAATCATCCGGCATGGCTGCTCTACCTGGCTTTCGAGTCGAGTTCCTTAATGAGCTTGCGCAACGCCCCCAGTTCCTGCTTCGAGAACTTCTGGCTCTTCATCAGTTGGAGGACAAGCGGGGCCGCTTCGCCGTCATACAGTTGAGAAACGAGTTCTCGCATGCGAGACCGCCGAATCTTGTCCTGGGACACTGTCGCGCGATACACATAGGCGATGCCCGTCTTGTCGCTTGCGGCGAGCCCCTTCTGTTCAAGTCGGGTGAGGAAGGTCAAAACGGTGGTGTAGGCAACACGGCGACCGGCATCGTGCAAATGACTGAGCACCTGCCGCACCGTGCAAGGCCCCTCCTCCCACAGGACCCGCAAGACCTCCAACTCCGCGTCCCCCAGTTCTATCCGGCGATCCGCCATGAGATGCCTCTCTTGTTTGGCCATGAGTAGCCGATGCGGTGGACTCTACTACGTCTGTCGTAAGTGTACTACGTATGTAGGAGGCTGTCAAGCAATTCGTCGTTTTTTTTCCCGGTCCGCTCCGCATGATTCAGAACGGGTGG
>CAZTAR010000482.1:0-3292 GCA_964611695.1 uncultured Planctomycetaceae bacterium
ATTCTGAACGTCGAGAAAGCACGGATGGACAAGGTGCTTTCGCACGAGGAGATCAAGACGATCATCAGCGCGCTTGGCTGCGGTGTGCCGGGTTCAGATGAATTCAATCCCGAGAAGTGCCGGTATGGGCGCATTATCATCATGACCGACGCGGACGTGGACGGAAGCCACATTCGCACACTCTTGCTTACATTCTTCTTCCGACACATGCGCACACTGATCGAGCAGGGCTATATCTATGTCGCCCAGCCGCCTTTGTACTTATTGAAGCGCGGCAGGAAGTCGGAGTTTGTGCTGAATGACGGGATCCTCGATGGCAAGTTGAATGAATGGGGACTCAGCGAGACTCGGCTGGCGGTTCGTGAGATTCGTCCGGATGGTAAGCTCAGTGGAGATGAGAGATACCTTTCAGGCGATAAACTGCGTTCGCTGGTGGGAGTGCTGGATGACATTGCCTTTGCGCGGCGCGTGTTGATTCGCCGGGGGATCGAACTCCAGAATTTCATTGAGCGGCATTATGGCAATGGCGATCGTTCGTTGCCCAGGGTACGGGCCGTTTTGAAGCGTGAAGAGCATTTCTTCAAGAATGACGACGACTTCAACCAGTTTCGGCGCGAGGCCCAGGAAAAGTTCGGTGAGTTGGAGGTGGTGGACGGCGGCCTGAGCGTGCCGACTGCTCAGAAGAACGGCGACGAGCGGGTTCGCCTGGTGCGTTACGAGTTGCCCGAGTGTAAGCAATTGGACAAGGCGCTTACCTGGTTGGACGAACATGAACTGTTGATCTCGGATTGTTTCTCCAAACGCGAAGAACTGGTGACTGGTGAGCTATCGCCGGCGAAGTATGTGCTGCTGCCGGAGGAAGGGGCGCCCGCTGAGCTTCAGAATCTTGCAAGTGTTGCTTCGGGTGTGCGCGAGCTTGGTCAGCGTGGTGTGACGATCAAGCGCTTCAAGGGTCTCGGCGAGATGAATCCAGACGAGCTGTGGGAAACGACACTCGATTCTGAACAGCGTCAATTGTTGAAGGTCGTGATTTCCGAAGAGCCGGATGACCAGGAACAGTTGGAAGTTGATTGCCGGTCGGCGGATCGCATCTTCTCCATCCTCATGGGGACGAACGTGGATGTTCGCCGGGCGTTTATAGAGACAAACGCCATTCATGTGAAAGACCTTGACGTTTGAGCCGGTCATCGACAAGAAGGATTCGCATGAAAGTTTCCGCGGTGGCTCACGCTCCGATTGGCTCCCTGTCAGTCGTTGCAGATAATTCGTATTCCTCGTGCGACATGAAGGCCGGGCACTCCGTTTCCTTTGAAACTACTCTAGACCTTCCATATGAATGATAGCAAGCATCGGCGCAATCGACTGGCGGCCTGGTATCATGGGGTGGGCAGGCCGGGCTGGGTGCTGACAGGTATTGTCTTTCTTTTATATCTACCGTTCGCGTTCGGAGATTTTACGCTCGACGATCATCGTTGTGTGCGGATGCTTCATGAATACAGCGCCGGCGAGCGGGAATCGCTGGATATCTATCGGTTCATCCGTGGTGAGCCCGCGAACGCGGCGGCACGCGAGGCGGGGTGGTATCCATGGTGGATGGCGGACGGACTGCGGTATGCACACCTTCGTCCAGTGACGGAATGGGTGTTGTATGCGGAGTATCGTGTCTTCGCTGAGTGGCCGACAGGCTTCAGGCTCGTCAGCATTGCATTGTATGCCATCGCGGTGAGGCTGGTCTTGGCCATCTTTCGGAGCGTTGGGCGGGATGAACGGCTTGCCAGATGGGCGGCGCTGATCTTCGCGCTCGCGGCAGGCCATGCGATTCCGGTCGTGTTCATCTCAGCGCAATGTGATCTATTAGCACTTCTATTCGCGGCCGGGGCTGTGTTGGCAGGCGGTCGTTTTATTCAACACGGCGGTGTGGGCCGGCTTTTACTGGCGGTGTTATTGGTTGTGCCGGCGCTCTTCTCGAAAGAAGCGGCGCTTCCGGCCGCGGTGATGCAGCTTTGCTTCTGGCTGTCGGACCGACGAAAACTCGGCGTGAGTCGACGTGCGATGATCTGCGCTGGCACGTTGGCGGCGTGCGGGCTTCTGTGGTTGGCATACTACAGCCATGGCGGCTACGGCTCGAATTCCGCGTTGATGTTGGACCCGTTGCACGCGCCAATGGATTATCTCATGACGGCGCCGGGCCGCATGGTTCTACTTTTAAGCACTTGGATCATACCGGTCAGCCCGTTCGTCTTTCGGTTGCACCCCGGCTGGCTCGTGGGGCTTTATGTGTATGGAGCTGTCGGCAGCATGGCGCTTGTATTCCTGATGAGGATGTACTGGCGCCATCACCGGCATCAGCGCGGTGTCGTCGGGATGGCGTTGTGTGTGTTGCCATTCTTGCCGCTCTTGGTGTGTACTATTCCGGATGACCGCGTGATGGCCTTGCCGAGCATCGGCCTGGCGTTTCTCGCCGGCGCGTGGATGACGCGCCCTCGCGCGGATGGTTCGCATCGCCTGCGACGTCTCCCGTTTTTCCTCTTTGTGATTCTGCAAGCATCGTCGGCCGTGAGTGCCTCGGGCCTGATGTGGTTCATGGAGAACGAGGCCCAACGGCATCTTCGCATCATGGTCGACGGCTTCGATCGAGAGACGCGGCCGGGCGACCACATCTTCTTCTTGAACACCACGCGCAGCTTCGAAGCCCTGTTTGTGCAAGACAGGCTAAACCACGTAACACATGAAGGGCCGGTCACCGCCTCCGTCCTGACAGACATCGTCGCCCCGATGGTCCGCGTAGTGGACGACCACACGCTGCGGCTGGAGAGCACGGGCGAGCCATTCTTCAGCAGCTTCGTTGGGAAAATGGGAAGCACCAGAACGGGCGTGCGGCGTAAGGGGGAGGTCGTTACCCTGAAAGAGTTCGAGGCGAGCATCGCCAGCGCGAAAGACGGCGAAGTGCAGGCAATCGAGTTCCGCTTTAAACAACCGCTGTCGAGTGATTCGTATCGGTTCTACTGGAGTTCACCGACTGGGCCGCCTGTGTTGTATGAGGGGCTGAATGGGGCCGGCGGTTTTGTTGACGCAATGGAATAATTGTGGTATTATTACATCGTGTTCGGCCAATAGTTTCTTGCCGATGATTTCTTGATTCGGGTGACCTTTCGTGGAGACAAGTTTCTGAGATAAGAACGCAGAAGCTGAAAGAGCAGCGTCTGTAAAACATAAGAATATCGTGGTTTCGGCCGTCGTCTTGTTCTGAAAACTGGTAATTCTCTTGACTCAAGACCTTCGACCGGCACTG
>CAZTAR010000483.1:0-3292 GCA_964611695.1 uncultured Planctomycetaceae bacterium
GACAGAGAACGGCCTCTACTACAACCGAAACCGATTCTACGACCCAAGCCTGGGGAGGTTTATCCAACGGGATCCCAACGAGACGGGCATCCCGATTATCTCGGCGTTGGCCATGAATGGCCAAGCCGTTTGGATACTCTTCAGTGGCTTCAGCGCAGATGGCCTCTACGGAAGTGGGATGAACTTGTACGAGTTCGCTGGTAGCAATCCGGTGAACCGGCGCGATCCGCTGGGGTTGTACGACGACTTCGACGAGTTCTTCGATGACTACAATGGCCACCGAATGGCGTCGATCGGCTACATCCGCGAGGCGAGCGGCTTCGCTCTGGTCGGGATGAACCTGACCGCGGACATCCTCGGCGGCTTCATGGGTTTCGATCTTTGGGAAGCCGGCAAGAACATCCTTGGCGGCGGTGGCGACTGGACTGACTGGATGCAGCTTGCCATGACCGCCGTGCCTGGGGGCATGCTCGCCAAGCAGGGAGTCCGCGTCGCTCGACATGGCTTTGGCGCCGCAAGGCGGGCGTTCGGTTGGGCTGGGGAAATGGTGCGCCGTGGTGTTGGCCAAGGCCGGCACCTTGGCCAACGGGCAAAGCGGCTTGTGGGGGCAGCCTGTTTTGCGGCCGGCACACTCGTACTAATGGCTGACGGATCGACAGCGTTCATCGAAGATGTACAGGTCGGGGATCAGGTGCTGTGTGACTACGATCCGGCGGAGTGCAACGGCCCTGAAATGGGAGTTGTGTCGGCTTGCTTCGAGCGACACACTCACAAGTTGCTCGGTGTCACGACGGAGCTTGACGGGGAATGCGCCACCATTGAAGTGACGCCGGGACACCCGTTCTATCTGGCCGACGAGGAACGCTACGTGGCTGCGGGTTCTCTGGTGGTGGGCCAGCGACTGGCCTGCACCGATCCGAATACGACCAGTGAAACCCTGGCCGTTGAGTCCCTCGGAGAGGCTTGTGGCTACCCGGTGCCGGTGTACAATATTACGGTCGAAGGAGCGGCGAACTACTATGTGTCTGCTTGCGATGGTGGCCCGAGTGTACTCGTACACAATGTCAATCGGTGTAGCCAAGCGTGGGTGGATATACTCACGGATCGAAAGACACTCCGTGGTTGGTTGAGGAGCACTGAGAGCAGCCAGAAGCGCCTGAGCCAAGCGGAACTAGACGACGTTATTTGGGCAGCACGTGAGCATGGACTTCTCCGACCAGGAGAGCCGCGTCTTGATCTGTCAAGCGTTAAAGGTGATTGGCAGTTTCCCCACGTACATCTCGACGGCCTGCACATCGGAGTTCTTGATGGAGTATCACTGTGACCACACCATCTAGTTTCTACTTGGTTTTGACGAGCATAGTCCTGAACAGGAAGGACACTGGTTATCGCGGCATATACCGTACGTCGCCAGATTCGCTGGCATTTCACGCCGAGAACTGGAAGCACATCAGGGCGCTTCTGCATGGATTGAATGAGGACGGTGATAGTTGGTTCGACTCAGAAGGCGAGGCGAGGCGACATGCCATACTGGCAAAGGACCTAGGTTACAAAACGGAAATCGTGCGTTGTGTGCCGGCACCCCAGAACGAGCCCTCACTGCGGCTTGAGACTTGCGAGCAGTTTCTGGGCTGGGATGTGGGCCAACCCGCTGGAGGCCTCTACTCTGTGATCGTGGATATGTGCATAAGGATATGGGAAGGGCGGTCGCCAGATGATTGTGGCACGTACGCTACGCTCGGTTGCGTAGCCGAGTTCTTCAATGCCCGGCTGAACAAACATCGCCTGTTTGATAAGTACGAGGAGGCCGTGCGTTTTCTGCGCGTAGATCGAGAGTGCACCGAACGCTTCGGAGGAGAGATGAGTGTGGAGGGTCTGTGCCCGGTCGCAGTCATCCTCAGCGGAGCACCATGATTCGAGGCTGGTCGAGTTGGCGATGCCCAATCCGACCTGCCCAGAGGACATCATTGAAATCCAGAGCCTGAGGCCGATGGCGTGGTTTGAGGAGACAGGCTGCCGGGCAGGCAATTGGATGCAGTACGCTTTGCCGGAAATGGGTCTGATGGGCCTCGCGAAGGTTCAGTCGGTCGAGCCATGCCCGCCAATCGAGGACGGCCCAGGCCGCGTTGTACTCTCGACGGTGACGCACTACAACAGCTTTGTGTTGCGAATTTGGCTGGAGGGTCAGGCGGAGCCGTTGGAGCCTACGGAGCGGCATCGGCTGTATTCGGTGGACCGCGGCGACTGGGTGCAGGCGGGCGAGTTGGAGGTCGGCGAGAGCCTGCGTACCCTTCGCGGGCCGGTGAGAATCCAGAGAATCGACTCGAAACCTGGCACGCATCGCGTGTACAATCTGGAAGTCGAGACGAAACACTGCTACTACGTCTCCGATGCGTGCGTGCTGAGTCACAATACGAATCCGTGTGCGCGTGGGATTCCCGCTGGCTCGGATCTGGCCAGAGCCATTCAGCGTGGCATGCGCCTTAAGACGGGAAAGGCGGGATTCGAACAGGTTGCAGCTCACCTGGCGAAGTACAGCGGTATCAGTCGTGCGCGTTGTAGGGAAAGGATCCATCAAATCAAGGCTGCGTGGGGACTTGGCCCGGCGGACGATTGTTACTTTGGATTGAGCGGCGATGTCTATCACCCGTATACTGGTGAGTTTATGAACACGCTTACAGGACATTAGTTGCGAGATTGTCTATGGTAGTCAGGAAGAGAAAATATGTTTCTGGGTTCGCAGTTGTGCGCATACACTTCGACAGATGGCCACAATCGCCATCTGCCGAAGCTTGCGCAGAGGAGTTGGAGCAATCGCTCGACTATACGTTTTGCCCGATCCGAGTGCTCTGGTTGCGAGATGAGGCTCTGAAAGAATCACAGCGTCTGAATAACTTGAACCGAAACAAGGAAGCCGGTTACTACGTCGCACATACTCGTGTGCAATGGCCGCCGGAATCCGCGACTGAAGACGAGGCTTTGCCTTGAACAGGCACCACCATTAGTTTGCCACCTTCCCGGTAGACTTATGGCAGGGCTGGCAGGCATCTACAGCTCCGATGATCTGGCAAGCATTCTGTCGGGTATTGGCCCAGGACCAGGAAAACCGTTGAAGAACGGAAGAGCGGCGTGGTTCGATGATCACACCGGGATTGTTCTGATCTTCAACCCCGGAAGCGCGGACAAGGGTACCGCGTTCATTCCGCGTCAGGGGCGATCTTATTACGATAAGATCTTGCACTAGGCACTGTCTGACAACCTCTCATTTTTGCCGATATTGATTGCATAGGTC
>CAZTAR010000484.1:0-3291 GCA_964611695.1 uncultured Planctomycetaceae bacterium
TCGTCGAAAGTCCCCACAAGAACTCAAGGCAGTTTTGCCAACCTAGTTTTTTTTGGCCAGGCTCTCCGACCCAGCTTTCCGACCTAGCGTTTCCGGCCCAGCCTTCATGTTGATGATTGGACGGCATGCCCCCCCTATTGCGGCAGGACGATGGGCATGCCCATCAGCGGCCAGACCAGCCAGACGAAGAACGCCAACACTATCATCAACAGGACACTGGCCGGAATGCCGACCAGGAAAAACTGTCCCGAAGTGAACTGCTCACTTTCGTAGGCGATCGCGTTGGGCGCCGCACCAACAAGCAGGAGGAAAGGCATCCCGGCGGTAACGAGGGAGCAGAAGAGGATGACCTCAGGGGCCACGCCGAGATACGGCGCAATGACCAACGCGACCGGCAGCGATATCGCGATCGCCGCGACGTTCATGATGAGATTGGTCATGACGAGCACGAAGAAGGCCGTCCCCATGACAAACACGAACCAGTTCGCATTCTCGAAGAGGCCCAACCACTCGATGGCCATCCATGTCGCGGCGCCCGTCTGCCACAGGCAGAAACCGATACTCATTGCGCCGCCGAACAGGAGAATGATGTTCCATGGGATATCCTCCAGGTCCTTGATCGTCAGGATTCTGAGGACGAAGAACAAAATCGTCGCCACGAGGATGATCGCGCTCTTGTTCAGAGGTGCAAACGCGGGCACAAACGAACGTAGGCTCATGACCACAATGGATGAAATGATGATGACGAGCGCGGTGATCTCTTGTGTCGACATCGGACCCAGCTTGCTATAAAGCATCCGAGCCCGTTCCTTGAGGCCGGGGATCGTTTTTTTCTCGGGTTTGAAGACGACCATGCAGAACAGCCACAACATCGCCACCATGAGGAGGCCGATCGGCGCCATGTAGTAGGAGAGTTCGAAGAAGGAAACCTCGCGTCCTACGATGTCCTGGTAAAAGCCGATGGCCACGGCGCCGCGAGCCGCCCCGAGGAGTGTGATAATGCTGCCGGCCCCCGCGACGAAGGCCATGCCGATGAACAGCCCCTTGCCGAATCGCGTGGGTTTGTCGCCTTCGTCGTAAAGGGCGTAGATCGCCATGAGCAGTGGATAAATCGTGGCAGCGACGGCGGTGTGTGCCATGATCAATGTCAGTGCGGCGGTAATGGCGAAACTGCCGAGGTAGATCATGCTGGTTCGCTCGCCCACGGTGACCAACATGCGGTAGGCCATTCGTTTGGTGAGGCCTGTGCGAGAAAAGACCATGCCGAATGTAATCGACCCGATGATGAACCAGACGGAGGGATCCATGAAGTCGCCGAACGCGACCTTTGCCGGCCTGATCAGGAATAGAACCTGAATGACGCCGATGAGAATCCCGGTGACGCCGATCGGCACGACCTCGAATACCCACCAGGTCGCCGCGAGTAGGAACAAGCCGAGCGCGGCCTGACCCTGGCGCGACAATTCAAACTCTTTTCCCTGCGGATCGATTGCAACAGGGAAAGTCGGGGCGAAATAAACGATGCAAAATAACGCGAGACCGAGGGCCATCCAGAGGTGCTTACTCCAGCTCACCCATCGCGTTTTTCCAGCCAGATGCACACTTGATGCACCTGCGGATGCACTATCGCCGTGTTCTGTCATCTTCTGGCAGCACCCCGTCGTAGCAGTCTTCCATGGAAGGATGCCCGCTTCTTTTCCTTAAGGAAGGATGCGCGAAAGCTCTTCGGTCAAGGCGGCAAGACGAGAGAGATTTCGTTCAGCACGTCCACAGAGCGAACCACACCGACGACGTTGCCCTCCTTAAGCACGGGAAGTAAGCTGGTATTCTGGTCAACCATCTCGCAGATGGTCTTCATGAGGTGATCATCGTAATCAATCGTGGCTTTGATGGGGACCATAAACTCTTTGACCAACCGCTTGGAGCGCTCGCGAAGCCGCCCGATCAGCTTGTCATCAGAGAGGGCCATGAGGTTTGGGTCTACGCCGACATCAAACAGTTTCCGACTATAGTCAAGCGACCCGCTGATGAGGAATCTCGGTTCGAGCCCGCGCATGATGTCCCGACGCCGGAGCATTCCCAGAAGATCGCTGAAGTCGTCATCAAAGACCAATGCGACCCTTGGAAGCGAGAGTTGCTTCTTACGCAAAATCTGAACGGCCATTTCCATGATGGCGTCGCGCAGGGTGAGCGTCTCGCTAATGCAAGGGTACTCCTCGAGCGGAACCATGATATCTTGAACAAGTTTATCGGCGAGGTTTCCCATCGACAGCCTCCGTCCCAAGAATCCTACAAAACGGCCTGATCGTTCGCAAGCGCCTTGGTGCCGCGTTTGCAGAAACTCGGCCGCGGTCGCAATGGGTAGTGGTATCGTTTCGAAGAGGGGCGGCACTCTCAGCATGCTGCCAGTGCCAGCACGGGCGGACAAGCCGCCCGTGGCACCCAATTGATACCGGTCCTTCGCAATGTGATCCCCTTGCCAAGGTGGCCCAGGGTCGGGATAATCAGGCGTCGCGCGTCGATTGACTTCTGTCCTGCGTCTGGACGCGTTGGATCATGATCCACGCGAGTCCAGCTTTGGGGATCGCCAGCGATGGATTTCTCAGTCGAGCCCAATGATCGCGTCCCGTTTGAAATTCGCCATGCCGACGAGGATTTCCTCGTTGTCGAGAAGCCGTCGGGAGTAGTCACGCAACCGGGAAAGAAACACGAGCACGACAGCCTTCTCAACGGTCTTTTTTGCCAGTACGGCAAGCGACTCCAAAACCTGGGTGAGTCACGCGGCTGGGGCCTTCTCCATCGGTTGGACAAAGACTCTTCCGGGCTCTTGATTGTGGCGATCAGCGTTCGCGGGTACGAACACATTCTCGGCCAATTCAAACAACGGGCCATCCGGAAAGTATATTGGGCCATCGTGGCGGGCACGCCAAAGCCGGCCCAGAGTGTGATTCAGAAGCCGATTTTGGAAGTCGTCGGTCGCACCAAGCGGGCGGTGATTGACCGTAAGGGAAAACAAGCCATCACCGCATACCGTATCCTGCAAGTGGGTGAGGGTGTTTCATTGATCGAGGCGCGTCCCAAAACCGGCCGGCTCCACCAGATTCGCCTCCACATGGCGACTCACGGATTCGGCATCCTGGGGGATTCGATCTACGGCGAACGGAAGGGGCGAACCCGTGTGCCGCGGCTGTGCCTGCATGCCGCGTCGCTCTCGTTCCTTGATCCGAAGAGCGGCCACCGCATTACGGTGAAGTCGTCGTGGCCGCAAGACCTTCTTCGGACGCTAAAACG
>CAZTAR010000485.1:0-3290 GCA_964611695.1 uncultured Planctomycetaceae bacterium
TTGCCGTGCAGTTGGTTTGCCTGCTGGATGAAGTGGTGAATCAGCGGCGGGATGTCCTCACGGCGATCTCGCAGCGGCAGCAGGTTGATGTCGGCCTGATTGATCCTGAAGAACAAGTCTTCGCGGAACTCCTTCTCGGCCACGGCCTGCTTGAGGTCTCGGTTGGTGGCGGCGACGATGCGGACATCAATGCGAACGGGCTTGCTGGAACCCACGCGGACGACCTCACCACTCTCAAGGACCCGGAGCAGTTTGGCCTGCATGGATGTGGGCATGTCGCCGATCTCGTCGAGGAAGATCGTGCCGCCATCCGCTTCCTCGAAGAGTCCCTTGCGATCGGTGTGCGCGTTGGTGAACGCGCCTCTCAGGTGGCCGAAAAGTTCAGATTCCAGAATGCCCTCGGAAATGCCGGCGCAGTTCACGGCAATCCAGGGCTTGCTCCGCCGATCGGAGTTCTTTTGGATTGCCTGTGCGATAAGCTCTTTGCCAGTGCCTGATTCTCCGTAGATGACGACGGTCAGCTTGGTTCTGGCGACGCGGCGGACGCGATCAAGGACATTCCGCATCGCACTGCTGGCGGAGATGATGTTTTCGAACGTGACGGCTTCGTCGAACTGTTGCCGCATCGCCAGGTTTTCGCGATCCGTCACGGCCTTGCGCGCGGCACGGTTGACCACATCCCGGAGATTCTCAAGGTCCAACGGCTTGGTGAGATAGTCGAACGCACCACCTTCTATCAGGGCATCCCGGGCCAATTGTTCATCGCCGTGTGCCGTGATCAGGACGCCCTGAGTCCAGGGGCTGGCCTGTTTGGCGGCCTTGAGCACATCGAGCCCGTTCATGTTCCCGCCGAGTTGGTAGTCGGAGACGATGACGTGCGGCGCGCGATGATTGACGGAGGCGATGGCGTCGTCACCGGATTCGACGAGATGGCATGCGTGGCCCGTCCGCTCGATGCCCTCCTTCAGGGCTTCGCCATGCGAGCGTTCGTCTTCCACAATCAAGATGAAGGCTGTTTCGGACATGCGTCAATCGATGATGGTATACCAGGTGCCAATGCGATTCCAGTCGACGTCGTTGTTCGTGTGGGGATTAACGTATGAATAGCAGCCTGGGCGGTCAAGCTGTCCCTGGCATCCGAAGTTCAATAAGACCGCCGTCGTGTTTTTGGTTTCAGTCGGCTTCGTGGGTATCGTGGGTATTGTCGGCGCCCCCGGCATCGCGGTTTTCTGACAAATGATAGGGAGGCAGATCCTTGATTTTCTTGGCCGGCATCCCACCCCAAACCTCGTACTCTCCCACGATCGTGTTTGGGGAGACGACGGCCCCACTGAGTATGACGGCCCCCCGCCCGATCTCGCAACCACTGAAGATGACGGCATTCGCGCCAACCAGGACGTCGTCTCCGATCACGACTTTCTTGACGGAAATCGTGTCGCGCTGCTGCGTGTGGCATGTCACGGACGCGTTGAAGCCGAAAACGACGTTGCGGCCGATTTCGGTCAGATGGGGATCGCCGATGATGGGATCCAACACATAGCAGGACTTACTCTTGGGTCCGAAAACACGATTCATGAACCATCGCATCGGCGGGAGGTTTGCGATGTGGAAAACGAAGACCCCCGGAAACGGTGCTTGATACCGAGCCTTTGTCAACATGGCGACGAGGGCGGCCCAGATGAGCTGCCGATCAAGCGGGGCGCCCGGGGCCATCGAGTAGGAGCCTTCTTTGGGGGTTGGCACCACCAGCCGGATGATGACCAGGTGGGCGACGTAGATGAGGTTGAAAAGAAGGATCGCATGAGTCAACGTCTCTCCCCACTTCCAGGCGAGCCTCAATTTGGCACCGACGATGCCACCCTCCGGCCAATCATTCAGGGCGGTCATCAAGGTCACGGTCAAGGCCATCGAACTGGACCAGATGAAGAGTCGGACCGCCACGTCCAGCACGAGGAGCCCCTGAAGGCCGAGCTTGGCATCGCTCGTTTTCACGTTTGAGGTGCTCATGATATGGTTCCCTTCCGGGTCGCGTACGTGTTCGATCGAACACGATGTTCGTTCATGCACAAGCGTATCAAAAAAGTTGTGCTCGGACAGCCCATGGATCAGGTTCTCGCCCTTGAGACATGCGGTCACGGCGCGAGCAGCGCCGCCCATTGAAAGACTTTTTGGAATTCGAATCCATGGGCTTGACGCTCGCCGATGACCCTTTTCGTGGACTTAGGTTGGCGGCATATCCTTGACCTTTCGAGCTGGAACGCCGCCCCACGCCTCATTCTCGCCAATGATGGTGAATGGCCGAACCACCGAGCCCCCGTAGATCAGCGCGCCGCGTTTGATGACGCACCCGCCATAAATCAAGGCCTCCGCACCGATCATCACGTCGTCTTCGACGACGATCTTGGCGACAGTAACACCTTCGCGATCTTGAACGTGCGAGGTCAGGGAGGTGCTGTAGCCGATGGTGACGTTTCGTCCTATCTCGACAAAGTCCGGATCGGGAATCGGCGGGTCGAGCGGGAAACAAGACTGGCTCTTCGGACCGATGATCCACGTCACAAGCCAACAGATCGGCGGCAGGTTCGAAATGTGGAAAACCAGGAACCCCGGAAAAGGCGGGTAGTATCTGGCCCGAACAATCGTCGCGATGAGCGCCGCCCAGACAAGGTGCAGTCGAAGGCCTTTGTCGGCGAAGGTGTAGCGACCTTCCTTGGGGGTGGGAATCAGGAGCCGCAGCACGAGGAGGTGTGCCAGGTAGATCACGTTGAAGCCCAGCACAAGGTGCGAGAACCGGCACCCCCATTCCCAGGTTTCGCCCAAACTACCTCCGACGGGCGAACCCACCGGCCAGGGAATCCAGGCGTTAAACGCGGCAAAGGTCAAGGCCGCGGAGCTGTACCAGATGAACAAGCGAATGAAGCCGTCGAGTAAAAAGAACCCGCGGATCGCGCCGCGAGGATCCTGGGCTTTGGCCGTCGAGTTGTTCATTGAACACACCTTTCGTCTTGTGGCCGGCGTGATGACCCCGTCTTGTGGACAACCCGATGTCAGAGCAAGTAGCTCGCCGGCTGATTGGACTTGCTGAAAGACTATCAAACCCTGGGTGATTTGTCGCGATTGGAACCTTGCTTGTGCATCACCCCGGCCCCAGTGTCCGCGAGCAAGGGCAGATGCCTTGTGCCGCGCCGCACGAAAACGTGCAGGATGTTGGCGTCGCGCCCCTCCCACTTGGCCCACCTAGCCCGCCTTTCTCACCAGTGGGAGTCTTCGGGTTTTCCGAGGCGTCTTTG
>CAZTAR010000486.1:0-3285 GCA_964611695.1 uncultured Planctomycetaceae bacterium
AGTGCGAAATTACCAACAACCGCTCACAGGACACTGGCGGGCCAGCCGCCAGTGGTACCCATCATTCGACCAGTGACAGAGCACTAGAATGGCGCCGTACTTTCAGGAAGCACCAAGGATTGATTGCCACCTGCGAACGGCCGCTCTTCCAAAGCCCGGATTCTACCCATCTCACGGGGGGCTTATCCAGAGAAAAAACGCTATTCGGTCGCGCGGGAGAATTCTGCGTGGGTCAAAATGGGACTCAGATGGCGAGGCGCCCCCGGGGACATGGCTGCTTGCTGGAGAATCGCGAGCCCTGGTTGCCTAAATGAAGACTGCTTCGGCAACCGAGAGTTGTTCCGGAAGCTCCGAAGCTATTTCTTCAAGGTCATCGCGACCGATGCCTACCAGCTCAAGGATATCGTCATTCAACTCAGTGCCGATGGCGGTCTGATTGAAACCTAGCTCGCTTTGGCAGGCGAGGATGTCCGCGATATGAATCAGACAGGGCAAGCCACGGTTCGAATCCGCAAGTTCCAAAGGCTTGTGGTGATATCCGATCGTATTGCAGAGGTGCATCGGGAAACGCCACTTGTTTGCCAGGGCCATCCCGAATGCCTGATGGTCCGCTCCGATGATCTCTTGCTCCAACTCCCAGAAATTCGTTGAAGCAGCTTCGTGTCGTGCGATGACCTCGGCGATCTGTTTTCCATATACCTGACGTTCGACGAGCAGGCCAAGATCGTGGATGAGTCCGGCAAGGAAGCTCTCCTCGACAGCGGGCTTACCTTGGACGCGGACAATCTGCCTGGCTGCCACACCGACTGCAATCGCATGGCGCCAGAGTTCCACGCCACTGAAGCCCGCCGCTGACACGCCTGCATTGAAAAGCTGTGCCATGGAAGCCGCGATGGAAATGTTCTTTACTGCTGACAGTCCCAACAGTACAATGGCTCGATCCACACTCGCGATTTGTCCGGGCAGGCCGTAGAACGCCGAGTTCACCACCTTGAGAAGGCGTGCAGAGAGCGCGGGATCGTTCTTGATCACATCGTGCAGGTCGCGCGCGGTCGACGTGGGGTCCTCCACGATCTTGATAATCCTGACCGTCACTTCCGGCAGGGTGGCGATTTCTCCCACCTTGGCAATGGCGGAATCGACCAAGGCTTTCGCTGCGCTGTCTTCTGTCGCGAGCATGGTTGCTCCCCGGGTATTCGAGACGAGTATCGGCAACGGGCGTTACATAACAGCATCGGCTGTTCATACGCTTAGCGCAGGTATCGGTTTGAGCCTTCATCGGGTTCACATAGGAATCGGACGATGCGCGCTGAGGGTGCAAGATTCATGCCTGACGCGCCGCGTTAGCAGAGCATCGACCAGGCGAGTTGTGTATCCGCCGGGATATCGGTCTTTGCGCGGAGACCGATGACGCGATCCCAGTCCCGTGGCTCGATACCACCGCCGGGCCGCCGCACAGCCAGACCATCGACCGACAACCGCTGCCCGGCACGCAGGTCTGCCACGGTAAAGACACTTCCGCGGGCAAGTTCACGCACCTCCTGCTCCTGTGGTGAGACGCTGAAGGAGCCGTCGCCGAGGACGCGCCAGGCCGAACGGGCGTGCTCGACGTACTGGAACATCTGTTCCGGTAAGAGTGAAAAGAAATCGTCCGGACCAGGTCCTTCACGATCCAACGTCAGGTGCTTCTCAAGGATCACCGCGCCGGCGGCAACGGCCAAAGCACTGAAGTCCGGCTCCGGCGTGTGGTCGCTGAAGCCCGTCGGCAGGCCGTGTCTCTCCGCAAGGGCACGGACACACCCCAGCCTCGCATCTTCGGGTTGGGTCGGGTAGGCCGAGACACAATGCAGCAAAAACAGCTTATCCGCCGCCTGTCGCGATTGCACCATCGCCACCGCCGCGTCGATCTCCTCGATCGTGCAGGCGCCGGTCGAGAGAATCAGAGGAAGCCCCGTGTCGGCGGCCGCACGCAACAGCGGCACATTGACCGCGTCGGTCGAGGCAATCTTCACCGCCGGAACGGAGAGCTTCACCAAGGATTCCAACTCCTCGACACCAAAGGGGGTGGCGAGAAACACGATGCCGACCTCCTCAGCGTGCGCGCTAAGTTCGCCGAGTGTCGCCTCACAGAGTTCGAGCGACTTCAGCATCGCATGTTGCGACGTTGCATTGGCGTTGTGCTTTTGCTGGTATGTACAAGAAGGAGCCGTCCGACTGACCAGCCGGTCCGCCGAAAAAACCTGGAACTTGACTGCATCCGCGTTCGCCGCGCGGGCCGCGTCGATGAGGCGATGTGCCAGCGCAATGTCACCGTTGTGGTTGACGCCCGCCTCGGCAACGATGTACGGCGGATGACCGATCCCCACGTCTCTGCCCGCAATTGTCACGGCGGGATGCTTACTCATTTCTTTTCGAGGCCCATGGGTGTCAGTAGTCTGTCGAGTTGTAGGCGTTCCCGATTTCGGATGAGCGCTTCGGCGACATGCAGATCGGCCATCGAATCAACATCGACCGTCATGCCGTCCTCTACCACAACGCCGCGACGATCCGCGCCCATGAACGCGTGGTTATCATCGGAACTGGTCGTGAAAAGTGAAAGCCGGGTTACCGCCACGACAGCGCCGTCATGGTAATAGAGCGGTTCGAGTTCCTGTCGCCGATAGATGGAGTTCTTGCGAAACTGCACCATTCGATCTCCCTCAAGCCGGTGAAGCCAATCCGGATGCTGCTTCGTCACCGGAGAAAGTGATCGCACCGAATCCGCCCCCGTGTCGATGAGGTGCCGCATCGCTGAATCGATGATCCCGCCCGGGCGGACCGGCACGTTCGCATACAAGATCGCAATGTGTGTCACCGGACGGCCGGTCTTCTCGTATTGCTCCACCGCATGTCTGGCCGCCGCGTCCACGGTCGCCGTGTCCGTCGCCAATTCCGCGGGACGATCCACCACGAACAAGCCCGCCGCACGGCCGACCTCCGCGGCCCGTCGATCATCAGTCGTCAGACAGATTGCGTCGATTTCCTGTGCGGCCTTGGCATGATCGATCGTGTGGGCGATCATCGGTTGCCCCGCGACAGTGAGGATATTCTTGTGCGGCAGGCCTTTGCTGCCGGCACGGGCAAGGATGAGTGCAAGTCGATGAAGGTCCATGTACGTCTCATCGGCCTACCCCGGCATGGTGCTTTACGCCGAGCTATGCAACAATGCGCCCGATTGACAGGATGCCCGTACTAGTACCGCGTTTCATAAATAATACGACTATGTTTATGTGCTTGCAGGGGCTG
>CAZTAR010000487.1:0-3282 GCA_964611695.1 uncultured Planctomycetaceae bacterium
CAGCCCCTGCAAGCACATAAACATAGTCGTATTATTTATGAAACGCGGTACTAGACCGCTGACACCGGGAGAAGTCACTACGGAATCAAAAGTAGCACCCCCCCTTCTCTGTCGAGAACTTCTTTCCCATCGAATCGGGTTTTCACATCCCGCTGGCCCAGGCGTGAAACGGGGGCAGGGATCGCCTGGTGCTCACGGAGCTCCTTTAACAGGCGGATGTTCGTGAGTTTCGCCATTGTTCTGCTCCCGTATAAGTTCCGTCTTGTTTCGAGGGGTCGCTTGACCGTCTTCACTAGAGGTACACGCAGGATCGTGTACCCTGATGTGAAGTTTCATTGTTTCTCGCGCGATCTCTCGATCCGAATTTTCGGCGATCCACGCATCCTCCCCTTCATCGGCGCGAATAGCGTTCCGACGATGCCGTCGGGGTATCTTCAAACCAATACTGGAGAGTCCTCAGCGACCTACCTCAACGTGCAAAAACAAACGCCAGAACGCAGACATCGAATAGCGCACGCCAAACCCCCTCTCCGAGGGGGCTAGCGAAGAATGAGATGCCTTTCCTGACTTGAATGCTAGTAGTACCAGTGGGAATACCCTGGCGTACTCCACCCTTTGTTAGGCACGCCCCACCACACATCTGCGTCATCGCAGCCTGCGTTCATCATCGTGATGCCGACGAGCACGCTGAGGCCGAGGATGAGTGTCCAATTGTTTCTGAGGATTCTCATGATGTTCGTGAGTTTCGTCATTGTTCTGCTCCCGTGTGAATTTGTTATTGTTTCGAGCCGTCTCGTGACCGGCTTCACAAGAGGTACACGGGCATCGCCGCTTGCTAGGTGACGATCACCCAGACACGCTGACATCGATGAACAACATGGGCGGTCTGCTCCGGGACCAGGGCGAATTAAAGGAGGCTGAAGTTCTCGGCGAGGAGGCGGTACGACGTGCGAAGAAAACAATGCCGAAGGGACACTGGATAACAGCCGCGTTTCTCTCGGAGCACGCCCGCACGCTCGCTGCGATGGAGCGGTTCGCCGAGGCAGAGGCCGAAATGCTCGAAGCTCATGAGATGTTGGTGGCGGCGCTAGGCGCGGAACACGGACGAACCGTTCGCCTCAGTGAGTCGCTGGCGGACCTGTATGACGCCTGGCACGCCATCGAACGGCCAAAGGCTACGATGCCAAGGCTGCTCAGTGGCGAAAGACGCTGCCGACGACGTCGCAACCGGCGATGCAGGCCAAAAGTCCAGGCAGCTCGGCATCCCGATAAGTGAATGTGACAACGCCTCAGCTCCGTTTCATGACGACGAGTGTGACGTCGTCCTCCGGATCGTTTGGCTCACAGAACCGCCGGACCCGATCAGCCAATTCGGCAACGATCTCTCCGGGGGGGTGGCCCGCGGAGGATTGGAGCGCGGCGCCAAGACGGTCAAGGCCGAATTCTGCACGGCTTCCATCCTTGGCCTCAGTCGCTCCATCACTCGACAGTAGCAGGACCTTATCGCCGGAAGTATCGCGGCGGACGATCTGGCCGGACCATTCCCCCGAGATACCAAGCGGCAGCCCGATGCGATCCGGATAGGCCTCGATGTTTCCTGGATCGGTGATCCACAGCGGCGCATGATGCCCGGCGTTCGCGATCTCGACCGCGCCGCCATCCGGTTCAAACCGAAAGAGGAGCATCGTCGCAAAACAGGCGGGCAGGTTGTAGCCTGTCATAGTGCCGTTGATGCGCTGGACGATCGCGTGGAGATCGTCGATATCGAGCAATGCTTGGCTGAGCGTGTTTTGAAGGATCGCCGTGACGAACGCAGCCGGCACGCCCTTGCCGGAAACATCTGAGAGACTCAGCACCAGCCGGTCGTGTCGGTCGATTGCAACGCCGTAGATGTCGCCGCTCATCTGGTCCGCCGGGATGTTCCGCGCGGCGACCCGGCACCACGACGGTTGCGGCAGCGGCGAAGGCAGCAGCATCTTCTGTAACTCGCGGCCTGTCTCGACGCGGCCTTGCAGACGTGACAACTCACGCGCTTGAAGTTGCAAGTCATCCATGTCGACCGCCGCGGCAGCCATATCCACGGCCGCAGTGACGAAATCGAGATCGTCCGCGGTAAACGGCGCGCGACCTTCGCGGCGTTCGGCATAGACAATGGCCTTCGTCTGTTCGCAAACAAGCACGGGCACACAAATGACCGAACCGACCCCGCTATCCGCCAGACTTTCAGCCGCCGCGTACCGGTCGTGGTCGGCCACGCGTTGCACGAGCGCGCCGCGTTTCGTCTCGATGACATCGTTGAGCACGGACCGGCTGATGACGAGAGGGCTCTCCGAATCGGTCGGTCGCGCCGTCGGTGCAAGGCGATAAATGCCGGCTGCCTCGTCGCGCCCAAGAAGGACGCAACGCTCCGCGTCCAAGGACCGTTGAAGAGCCGCGTGGATTTCATGCCAAAAGGAACCGTTGTCCTTGCGATGAATCACCAGGCTGGCGAGTGCATATAGATCGGTCAGACGCTGTTTGAGAACTTGCCCCGAGGGTCGATTGGAACCCACGATCGTCGGGCTTTCGCATCGCGCGGCAAGGTTGACCGATCGGTCCTCCCCGTCCACGGCGTCACCCAGGAAGTGCATCGCGAAAGGCCGCACCTCGATCACGTCGCCCGGAGATAGGTTAGCGCTCGTTGTCTTTCGGCCGTTGACCCGGATCCCGTTCACGCTGTCCAGATCGCGGACGTGCCAGCGGCCGTCGCGTTTTTCCAGTTGGGCATGGTGACGAGAGACCGCCTCGTGTGGTAGGCGGATGTCACACTGTGACGATCGGCCAATCGAGAACGAATCCCCGACAAGTTCGACCGTGTCCACCAGCCGCAACTCATGGCGGATGATCAGTTTGTCGCACTGTGATTGCCCATTGCCGGCCATCTCCGAATTCTACCGTGCTTCGCCTGCTTGCGACAAATGGGCGAAATTGCGAAGTGTGTTTGTTTTGACATAAGCATATTGAATGTGCTATCGAACGCACCGACGTAAAAAGAACTGCACGGGAGCGGATGGGAATCGAACCCACCAAGCACTGCGGAACAGCGCTTCTACGGCTTTGAAGACCGCGGAGCCCACCAGGAACCCTGACGCTCCCGAATTCGGCAGGAAAATGCCGAAGGTGAGATCATCTTAGTAGGGGGTGGGCCGTTGTGCAAATGCGGCGATTCGCGGGTCGGATGCTACAAGATTACTTATTGCGTTTCACGTTGATATGTGGCACCGGCGTCTCGCCGGTGAGGCA
>CAZTAR010000488.1:0-3278 GCA_964611695.1 uncultured Planctomycetaceae bacterium
CCGTCAACGGTTGCATCACACCGGTGGCGCCGGTCACAATCCCCAGACCCGGTACGATCCATGCCGGGCCAAATCGACTCGCAAGCGCAAGCAACACGACAATCCCGGCGATGGAGACGTTGCCCTTGGTACTCAAGGCCGTCAGTACCGCGAAGGTCCAGCACGTCGCGCACGCGCAAAGGAGAAACAACAGCATGGCTGTCGGGGCAATGGGATGAACCATCGAACCGGACAGGATTGCCAGCACCGTACAAACAAGCCAATTGACCAGTGCGAGTAGTAAAACCTGGATCGTCGGCCCGGTGAGATAACCGATGATGGCGGTGTACCCGGTCATGGCGGTCACACGATGCGACGTGATCATATCGGTGGTGAAATCTCGATGGATCGCCTTCTTGATAGCGGCACAACCACCGACGAGAAGAACAATGACTTGAATCACGGTGAGGAAGGAGAGAGCCGTGGCGGCAAAACCGGCAAGCTCCACGTGCTCAAACCGCAATACGCGGTAGAAAAGAACAAGACAGAACACGACGACGGCCGCGTAGAAACCAGTCAGGGAAAACAGCCGAACCCAACCCCCGAAGAGTCTGGCCTGCACCCAACCGATCGGATTCGCGATAAAAGGCGTAGCGCTCATCGTCAGTCCACCTGTTTGATGCCTGTACGCAGATAAGCCTGTTCAAGATCGTGAGCCGCCGGCCCGAAATCGGCAATAGGCAGACCACGCTGGATCAGCATTCGTAACAAATCGGCGGCGGCCTGCGCATCATGTTCGAATTCAAACGATATCTTGCGACCGTTCACACTGACCTGCGTGAGGGTGGGAATCTCTTCGAAGATCCGCTCCGTTTCGGGCGAAGGGGTCGCCAGGGTGACATCGTAACGGCATCGGTTGTCATCCTGGCCGCCGACGACCTGGACGACGGTACCGTACCGAATGACCTTGCCACCCTGCATGATGGCGATATGCGTGCAGTATTCGTCAAGATCGGCCAGAATGTGAGATGAAACAATAAGGGCCTTGCCCTGGTCACGAAGGTTGCCGAGCAGTGTTCGGAACTGAGCCCGACCGGCGGGATCCAACCCGGCGGCAGGCTCGTCGAGCAGCACCAGCGTCGGGTTGGGAAGCAGCGTCCTCGCAATCGTCAGACGCTGGCGCATCCCGCGAGAAAGCGACTTGATCTTGTCCTTACGCCGATCCGAAAGCCAGAGCTGTTCGAGCCAATAATCGATTCGCTCTTCCGTCATGTCGCGTGAGATCCCGTAGGCGCGGCCGATGAAGCGAAGGAAGTCCGTGACGGAGATATCCTCGTAGATCGGCGGTGAGTCCGGCGCGAACCCAATGCAAGCCTTGGTCCTCGGATTACCAGGTTCAACTTCGTTGCCGATCACCTTGACAGAGCCCGCGGCACACGGCAGAAGCCCGGCGATCGCCTTGAGCGTGGTCGTCTTTCCAGCGCCGTTGGGCCCGATGAGACCGAGCAGATTATCCGCCGAGAGTTGGAGTGAGAGATCAGGCACGGCGACAAAGGCGCCGTACTCGACCCGGAGGTTCCTCGCTTCAAGCACGATCGACATAATCAATTGGCCCCGACAGCGGAAGGTTGATTGGCTTCCGCAGGTGGCAATTCACGGATTGCGTCGTTGATGATCCGTAGGCGCCCGATCCCGCAGGGCGATGCGACATATTATAGGGTGAAGCAGGTCAACTCTGCCAGCCGGCATGTTAGGTTTCAACGAGGCCTCACAAGCTTTGGCATCGTGGTGGGCGGATGAGGGTACGAAAAAGTGGCGATTTGTCTGCGTACCCGCCAAGCCCCGGCATACAGTCGATACCCCGTTCGCCGAGGCCAACCGTTCATATTCAACGTCCGACTCTGAAGGCGAAAGTTACGCTTGCATCGGAAGCCCCATTACCCCTCCGACTCGCTTGGTGTGTGAACGCGGATCACAAAAAGACGGCTCGCGAGCGATATAACATCACTCGCGAGCTGGTTAGGTGTCCAATAGTATTAGCGATCGGCAAAGCATCCTGCCGAAGCGAAACAACACTTCAGCAAAGATCTCAATTAACCCCCGCCGCCACCGCCCGTTCCACCGCCCTCATCATCCTCAGGGTCATCAGGAGCGTCGCCGCCAATGTAACCGTCGGCGCTCGAATCAACCGTATAGAGGTCACCGTCGCCGCAACCCAGCGGGATGGTACAGGATGGATCGGAGTAGAAATCCGGCGTTTCCAGCATGGGGTACAAAAGGTTCAACTGGTCGGCCGGCGTACACCAGGGGAAAACCGTGCCGCAGAGATTGGCGGATGCGAGCGTGTTGACACAAGTGCCACCCAGCAACGTCCCGCCCGCAAGCGTCACGGTCATACACAGCAATGTTTTCTGAAGAATCTTGTGTCGTTGCATTACTCACACCTTCCAGAACTTAGGGAGACCTGTTCGTCTCTTGTCTCCTGCGAGGTCAGGGCCTCTAAACACGCGATCATATCCATTCATGCAGCGAACCCGCGACGGCGAGCCGCGAACCAAGCCTAATTACCGCCGTCGCCACCGTCACCGCCGCCGCCACCACCACCACCACCACCACCAACGGACGGTGGGGTCCCGACAATGTTGGTCACAGGACAGTCAAAGATCATGTTATCGTCGCTATAGTACACGTCCGACAGCGGCGTGCCGTCTTCGTCCACATACAGAACGTCCGGCCTCCCACATGGGGAGAACAAGCCGAGAAACTGTTCGTTCTCATCCAACACAGTGCTAAAGTCGAAGGAGGCCAGTCCCAGATTCCCAAGCATCGCGCAAGCGGGTCCCACCTGCAAAACGATCGCACCCGTCATCAAGAGCGCTGCTACGGTGGCAGTACGTCGTTGTCTCTTCGTCATTCTCTATTACCCTCACAATCCCCAGGCGGGTTTTCGGCTGGTGTGATGCTTCTTTGCGCAGTCGCCCTTGCCGGGCTTGCGTTCCTTCATATACTATCCTCACCCTTAGAGTCTTTCAAGGGAGACGCACCTCTAGAAAACACATAGGGTTATCGATTTTCCGGCCTGTGATTGAAGCTGTGGGGAGGGTCCGGGAAGGTCCCCGCCCCTGCTCCCCTATCGCCTCTCTACCGGAATTGGAGCAGACCAAAACCGACCTGAGAGCCCAAAAAAGTCGTGGTTCACTTTGATCTGTGGGTGCCACTGGCAGTTTGCTGCCAATGCCGGCGGGAATCAGATGGGGATGAAAGCCCGTTGCTCCAGGGTTAGTGTATCGAGCGTTGTG
>CAZTAR010000489.1:0-3276 GCA_964611695.1 uncultured Planctomycetaceae bacterium
CGCACAGATCGCAGCCCTTTTCTACCCCCACCTGGTGAGAAATGCGGGCTAGGTATCGCGTCGGGCTATCTCGAAGAGTTCTTCGGCGATCGCATCCGCAGCGTCGATTCTGCCAAGGGCGCTGGCGCTTCGGGCCATGCGGCGGCGCGCTTCGTCGGAGCGCATGATGGATTTCAGCTCCTCCCTGAGTCGCTTGGAATTGCTGATGGGATCGTTGAGATCTTCGACAAGGGCGGCCGCGCCGTTTCCCACGAGCACCTTGGCATTGGCGAGTTGGTGTTGCTTCTTGTCAAACGGATAAGGCATCAGGATCGAGGGAAGTCCCATGGCGGTGATCTCGGCGAGCGACGAGGCTCCCGCCCTGGAGACGACGATGTCCGCCGCCGCCATGCAGTATGCCATGTGTTCGGTGAACGCATACACTCGGGCCTTCACTGCGTGCTCCTTGTACTTCTTCCGACACGCCATCAGGTCCGCCTCTCCGGTCAAGTGGATGATCTGCCAATCCTTTGCCACGCTCCAGAGGTCGAATAACCCCATCACGGCGGCGTTGATGGAGTGGGCGCCTTGGGAAGCGCCCGTGATGAGGATGGTGTTGAGATCCGGCGCCAGCTTCAGGGCACGAGCGGCCTTCTCGCGCGTCGCGCAGGCAAACGCGGGCCGCACGGGGCAGCCGGTGCATGAGACTTCTCCTCGGATATTCTTGAACATTCTGGCGGTGTCATCCCATTGAACGAACACCCGGTCGACCCGATGGCCGAGGCGGCGATTAGCTCTGCCGGGAACCGCGTCGGGATTGAAGATCGCGGTTGGAATGCCGAGCTTGTTTGCGGCGACGATCGGGGGGGCCGCCGCGTATCCCCCCAGCCCGAGCACGACCGCGGGTTCGCGTTGTGTGAAGCGTTGCTTGGCGTACTTGACGGATCGAAAATAGGCCGAGAGAAAACTTGGCCAACGCCAGGGCTTGCTGGGGAATGGCTGAACCTCTTGGCAAACCAACTCGTATCCACGCGGCTTGGTGAGCTTCGCATCGATCGGTCGCGGTGTACCGAATACCGACACCTCGAAGTCCGGCTGAAGTCGTCGAATGCTCTCGGCCACGGCCAAGCCAGGGTAAAGATGCCCGCCAGTCCCTCCACCGGCGAGTACGAACCAGGGTTTATTGGTATCCAAAGGCATACCGGGTTGCTCCGGTCCCATCACGAAATCGCCGGGGCTGATCGGAGCCGTACGGTTGCGATTTGGCTCGGATCAGGCGCCTGGCGTGGATGTCTTCACGCTTGTGTCTGAGCGGTTCCATCGGGAACCGCACCAGGACATTCTACTCCGGATTCGGATGGAGTGCCGAGAGGGACGCCATGGATTGTGGGATTGCTGGGTTCCTGTCTGGCAACATTCGCAAGCAGGCCGACCAGCACACTCAGGAGCAGGACGCCTGAGCCACCGGCCGAAACGAATGGCAGTCCGATTCCCTTGGTGGGAGCCGCCACCGTGACCACGGCGATGTTCATGGCAGCTTGGAATCCAATCATCAGCGTTGCGCCGAGTGCGAGTAATCGTCCGAATTCCGAAGAGGCTTTTCCGGAGGCGCGCTTTCCCTGCCAAATGAAGATGGCGAAGAGCCCGATGACCGCGATGCCGCCGACGATCCCGAGTTCCTCGCAGATGACGGCAAAGATAAAGTCGTTTCGACTTTCGGGGAGATATCCGTATTTCTGAATACCGCAGCCCAGACCGTGTCCCCACCAACCGCCGGAGGCGATGGTGATGAGGGACTGGATTTGGTGGTAGCTCTTGCCAAGGGGATCGGCGTATGGGTCTAGGAAAGCGGTGAGTCTCTCAACGCGGTATGGGCGGGCGATCACGAGGTAGACGAGGCCGGCCACCGCGGGAAGGCCCGCAAGGCAGAAATGCCAAAGCTTAACGCCGGCACAGAGCAATAGGCACGCACCGACAGCAATAAGGAGGGCGGCCGTGCCGAAATCCTCGATGCCAACGAGTCCCGCGACGATGCCGAGGATGAGCACGATGGGGAGGAATCCAGACCAGAATCGCCTGATTCGTGATCCGAGGCGGCCGCAGAATGCCGCGATGAAGATGACAATGGCGAGCTTCGCGACTTCCGACGGTTGGAAGCCCAGGCCGAGGGACGCCGGACCGATGGAGAGCCATCGCCTGGCGCCGTTTCGGATTTCGCCGAAGAGCAGGACGGCAACCAAGGCGGCAACCGAGAGGATCAGCAGGTAGATCGCCGGTTGGAAGAGCGTGCCTTTTCGGATTCTCCACCATTGGTAAGGGCACAGGCGGACGAGGAGCAAGGTGACCAAGGCGATTCCTGTGAAGAGCGCTTGCCGGACCGACGGATCGCTCAGCGGTTTTTCGGTGACAGGAGGAGCGACCAGGCTGGCGGTCGCGGAGAAGACCATGACAACGCCGAGCGCAAGCAGGGCGGAGGCAACGATCGTGATTGCCGTGCTGCATCCGGAGGATTTGCTTTCGAGATCGAGCATCGCGACAGAGCCGGCTCGTGTCGAGCCGGTGCCACCGGCTCTGATCCATCCAATCGTCAATTGCCTCACATCCTCATCGGCAACGGAGCCGACTCGTGTGGAGGAACACCGCCGGCGCGTATGGCGGAACAGAGCCAGCTCGTGGAAAGGAGCAGAGCCGGCTCCTGTGGAGCCGGTGCACCCGCCCATCAGCGAAGTTTCGTCGTGGCCAGGGCCAGTGCGGCGAAGAGCACGGCCAGGAGCCAGAAGCGGGTGACAACCTGCGATTCCGTCCAACCTTTGAGATGAAAATGATGATGGATGGGCGCGACGAGAAATATTCGTTTGCCCTTGGTCGCTTTGAAATATCCGACCTGGAGCATGACGGAGAGTGCTTCGACGACGAAAATGCCGCCGACGATCAAAAGCATGAGTTCTTGTCGGATCACGATCGCGACGAAACCGAGCAACCCGCCCAACGGCAACGAGCCAACGTCTCCCATGAAGACCTGGGCCGGATGGCAGTTGTACCAGAGGAAACCGAGGCAGGCCCCCATCATGGCGCCGCAGAGAATGGCCAGTTCGCCGGCTTCTGGAATGTGGGGATAGAGGAGGTAGGCTGCGGTTTGTTCGTTGCCGATCGCCCAGGACAAGAGCATGAATACGAAGCAGCACAGGGCGACACAGCCGCTGGCGAGCCCATCCATGCCATCCGTGAGATTGACGGCGTTGGACGTGCCGGCGACGACGAGGATCGTGCTGATCATGAAGCCCGCGATGGGGAGCA
>CAZTAR010000490.1:0-3236 GCA_964611695.1 uncultured Planctomycetaceae bacterium
CGTCGTTGAAGCATCGTCTGGTCTTGCGGACGGTTCCATCTGGCCTGCGCATGGTGACAATGTAGCACAATCAGTTGGCGAGGAACACGGGCCAACCTGCCGAAGCTGCGCTTCTGCGGCCTGACCTTGTCGCTTCGCTCCGAGGCCAGGCAAGTTGGCCCATGCCATCCCAGTTGTGTGTTTAGCCGCCAACATGCCGCCCGGCCACACGGGTCAACGAGTTGACCCATGCCACCCCGGGTTGGTACGGGCTACCGTAGAAACACTATGCCACTTCCCTTTCCAGGCGATCGCGTTGTAAGCGGTTGACTACGATGGCCCCGACCGAATCGCCGAGGACGTTTGTGGAGGTGCGGAACATGTCGAGGAAGGCGTCTACCGCGAAGATGAGGGGGATGTAGTAGATCGGGAGGTGGACCGCGCTGGCGACGAGGACCATGGTGACGAGGCCTGCATCCGGGACCGCCGCCGCGCCGACTGAGGCGAGGACTGCCGTGATGAAGATCAGCAGGGTGGTCATCGCGGTCATGGTGATCTGCACGTCGTCGAGACCGCCGTAGATTTGGATCAGGAAGATCACTGCCACGCCTTCATACAGCGCGGTGCCGTCCATGTTCATCGTCGCGCCGAGCGGTAGGGAGAAGTTCGCCACCTTCGGCGAGACTTTGAGCTTCTCCGTGACGTTCGCGATCGTGACCGGCAGGGTGGCCGCACTGCTTCGCGTGGTGAAGGCGATCATCCATGCCTCGCGGATACCGCGCCATAGCTTCACAGGCCCCACACCACCGACGAAGGCCGCGATGACGACCAGCACGCACACATGGACCAGGATGGCTCCGATTACCGTCCCGCAGTACCAGCCGAGGGTCTCGAAGATCTCCGGCCCGTTTTCCGCGACGAGCTTGGCCATGATGCACGCGATGGCGAACGGTGCGATCGCCATGAGCCAGTGCGTGACCTGCATGATGACTGCGTTGAAGCCGTGGAAGAAGGCGATCACGGGTCCGGCCTTATTTCGACCCACGACCATGCAGGCGATGCCCAGCAAGAGCGCGAAGAAGATGATGCCCAACGAGTTTGGCGGGTTGGCCGAGACCGCCGCGAAGGGGTTCATCAGCAGTGGGCGGATGATGTCGTCCTTGAAGATGTCGCCGGCCGTTCGACCTTCGGCGCCGGAGAGCTTGTCATACTTCCGTGCTTCGTGGCTGTGAGCAGCTTTTTCGCCTTCTTGCGATGTGAGCCACGCTAGGTATTCTATCCGTGGGCTGCCTTCCGACGTGAACGCTTGCTCTTTCGTCTGGGCCAGGAACTGCTCGCGATGGTCTTCCAGTTCCGCCACGCGCTTCGCGCGAACCTCCTGCGAGGCCGGCGTCTTGCCCGGCTTGATCGTGAGGACGAAGGCGAGGCCGATGGCGACGGCGATGGTGGTCGTGCAGATGTAATAGGCCATCGTCTTCCAACCGATGGAGCCCAGCTCCCGCATATTCGGAAGGCTGGTTACACCGGCGACAATGCTCGCGAGGATGAGTGGGGCAATGATCATCTTCAACGCGCCCATGAAGATGACCGGTCCGAACAAGTCGAGGAACCAGAGCGTATGGACGACAAATTCGGGGGTTTCCTGGCCCGCCTCGGCCGCTTGCCTGCCGGACCACCATAAGAGGAGCCCGACAACGATACCGACCAACATGCCGAGGAAGATTAGATTGTGCAGTTTGCCTCTCATGCGACGCTCGATGGTTTGAGGTGGACGTCAAAAGGCGGAGTCTATCCGTTGCCCTGCCGCATGTCACATGAGAAGGGCCACAGCGTGTCCACGACAAATCCAGGTGCTGGCAGCTCTTGGCGCATAGAAACCGCCGATGACGAGATCGGCGGGGTCTGAGCCATTGGCTCCCATGCCTTACCGCAGTCCCACGTTGTTATCCCGTTTTGTGCTTACTCGGCCGCAACTCGCCTCGGGATGTGGTTATCCCCGCATCGGGGTGTTTAAGGCTCCCTCAAAATTGCTTTCAAGACGAGCCTCCCTTCTGCACAAGGATATGTGCGGTACTGAAACTGTATGCAATAATGTTAGCATGGGCAAGCGACGTGGGATTTACCTGCCGACCGAGCGGCGGTGTTGGAGCAGCCAACAACTGTGGCACCGGCGTCTCGCCGGTGGAAGCGAGCAGGTCGGGTTTCGTTGCCTCACCGGCGAGACGCCGGTGCCACAGTTTCGTTCGCCGGCCCAACTATTAACGGTGCGGGTGGAATATCATGCCGGATAGACGCAAACACCGTGGCGCGCATTCCGAGGACGCCCGATTGTTCGGTCCGTCGTCATACGCCGTGTTGTGTCAAGCCGTGGAAGAGTTGGCCTGGCTGTTGACGCGCGGATATGCAGAACCGTCGGCCCTCGCGCTCGTCGGCAATCGTCACAATCTGGAAGAACGCCAGCGGATCGCCGTTCGACGTTCCGTATGCTCGGACCAGTCTCTCCGCCAGCGAACCCACTCTCGCGTGGCCGTCGCCCAGTGTGGCCAACTGCCACTGGGCATCGACGGCTACAACCTGCTCATCACGATCGAGAGCGGATTGTCGGGTGGCCCGATCTTTGTCGGACGCGACGGGGCGTTTCGCGACCTCGCGAGTGTGCACGGCACCTATCGCAAGGTCGAGGAGACGCGACCGGCGGTGCGGTTGATTTCCGATTATCTCCAGTCGACCGGCGTCTCGACGATCGACTGGTACCTTGACAGACCTGTCTCCAACAGCGGACGTCTCAAGACCCTCATTGCTGAGGTCGTGGCGTCAAGCGGCGTCCGGTGGAACATTGAACTCGTCGACAGCCCGGACCGTGTCTTGGCTGACTACAACGGCGTCGTGGCTTCGAGCGATTCCTGGATTCTCGACCGATGCAAGGCCTGGACGAACCTCGCCGGCGACATCATCGGCGCACGCGTGTCGGACAGTTGGCGGATCGTGATGTCGCAAGCGACTGACGGACCGTCCGATGTCTTAGCGCCGCCGCCGAATGACCAGCAACATACCGAACGAGAGTAACGCGATCGTCGAAGGCTCCGGCACCGCAACGAAAGCCACCGCAAGGCCGAGTTCGAACACGTAACCTTCCTCGACCGGGTCCAGACCGCCGGAGAATCCGTTGTGAACCTTCGTCGTGGTTCCGGGATTCTGGATATCACTCCAGGTCCATGAGGACGAGACACCGGCCGTTGATGAGAACAAGTAGGGCG
>CAZTAR010000491.1:0-3235 GCA_964611695.1 uncultured Planctomycetaceae bacterium
GAGGTAATCTCGTCAACCTGTATCTTCATCGTCTATCCTTCCGTCACGAATCTGGAGATGTCGGTGAGCAGGTGTTTCTCCGCGGCCTGCTTCAGAGCAATGCGTATGTCGCGGAGACGCCGAAGGACCGACATGTCATAGACTTGGTCGGCCACCTGAACGGTGACGCCGCCCAGAAGGTCCGGGTCGACGCGCTCGACAAAGTCGGGTTCCCTGCCGGTGATGCGTTGGATCTCTTCGCGAAGCCTCGCCCGTTGCTCGTCCTCCAACGGCGTCGCCGAGGTGACATGCACCTCCTCGCGACCGAGTTGTCGATCGAGCTTGTGCCGATACGCGTCGCAAACATCGGGGAGGATCATGGACCGGCGCTTGTCGTTGAGCACAAGAAGCAGGTTCAAAGTGAGCTGCGAAACGCGACCATTCCCAAAGGCATTCCGAAGCGTCTTGCCACGGGCGGCGAGATCGATCGCGACCGAACTCATCAACGAGGCAAAGTCGGGATCATCTTGCCACATCTGCTTCAAGTCGCGAAGCTCTGTGCCGATCTCCTCCGCTTCACCGGCTTCGTTCGCCAGTTGAATGAAGCTCTCGGCATAAATAGCCGCGGCGGTTTGTGTAATGTCGAATTGCGAAGGCATGTTCTTCCAATCGTAGGCGTCGCGAGATCGGTACCTCGCAGCCTTGGCGGTCTACTCGACAACAATGTGACACCGCCGTCTCGGCGGTGGCGCCACAGGCGAGACGCCTGTGCCACAGCCCCAAATGGGGTTTCCTAGTTATCGAGGCTCTTCATGTCTGCGATCGCTTCGTCAAGAAGGTCCTTGTGATCGGCCGGCGTCAGTTGCCTACGCACGATCTTGCCCGCCACGGACGCCGCCAACTCGATTGTTCGACTATGCAGTTCCTTAACGGCACTGTCTCTCGCGAGTTCGATTTCTCGTTTGGCCCGCGAGATGATGGCGTCCGCCTCGACCCGTGCTTCTTGTGCAACGCGCTTCTTGACTTCCTCGGCGTCGCGCCGGCCTTCATCCACAATGGCGGAAGCGTCTTCTCGAGCCTTGTTCAGTTGCTCGGTATATTCGTCCAGGAGATTCCGCGCTTCCTCTCGCTCCGTCTTCGCCGAAGTGAGAGAATCGCGAATGAACTCCTCGCGCTGTTGAAGCCCCTTGAGAATAGGACCCCACGCGAACTTGCCCAGGACGCAGATCACCGCCACAAAGATGACCAACGTCCAAATGGCGTTCCCGAGATCACCGGCAAAAAGGCTCGGTTCGGCGCCGCCGTCTCCGGAAGCCAACGCGAATTGCGCCGACGCCGCGAATGAGACGAGGAGGCATGCCGACCAAATAGGTGTCTTGCTCATAACTCATCATTCCGATGCTGGCCGATGCGGGGCCGCCTGACAGCCATGCGAACGGCGCGGGGCGCGACCGCGAGAGGCCGCGCCCGGATTATCCATGAGATCAGACTAGTGAAGGCCCCGTCCCCACAATACGCCCAAGAAGCAGGCGAGCACGGCGAACAACGTCGCACCCTCGATCATCGCGGCCGTAATCAGCGCCACACCATTGATGGAGCCGGAGGCTTCGGGCTGTCGTGCCATGGACTCGGCGGCACTCGCGCCAATGCGGCTGATCCCAAGCCCACCGCCGATGACAACCAGACCCGCCCCAATGGCCGCACCGAAAATCGCCGCACCGCTATTCTCAAAGAAGCGCGAGCCGGAGGCCTTCTCCATGGCGGCTTCGTCCCCGTCAGCCGCCAAGGCCGGGGTGGCCAATACACACAAACCAACCAACGCAATCAAAATCACCCTGCTCATCATGAGTTCCGTCCTTTCATTCCTCGGAGATTGCCTGGGCTGTTCTTCCGTTCAACAGGCACCAGAGCCGGTCATCTATCGTTGTTCAATCACACGCCGACACCAAGGAATCAGTGTGCGGCATGTGCTTCCTGCGTTCCATGTTCCCCATGACCCGCCTCATCATGATCGTCGTGGTGGATGTTGACCGCCATTCCGATGAAGACACAACTGAGGAAGGTAAAGATAAACGCCTGCAAAAAGGCGACGAATAGTTCAAGCAATGTAATGGCGACGCTGCCCAACACGACCGGAATGGCGATCGCAAACCCGACCGCCGCACCGACGGCGCCGGCCATGGCGATAAAGCTGAGAAGCACGGCCAACAAAACATGACCCGCGACCATGTTCGCGAAGAGTCGGACGGCGAGCGCGAAAGTCTTGGCGGCCAGACCGATCACCTCCAGAGCGGCGATCAAGAGATTGACCGGAAACGGCCCCATGAAAAAATGCTTGACGTAAGCCAGGCCATGGAGACGCAACCCGTTCACGACGATCATAATCAGTGTGCAAACCGCAAGCGTGCCCGTCGTCCAGATGTTGCCGGTCGCCGTGCCGTAAATGCCGTGGCCGAAAATAGGCTTGGTAATCGGGTCAAGCGGCAGGAGACCGAGGATATTGCAGGTCAGAACAAAAAAGAAAGCCGACCAGATATAGACAATAAATCGATCGGTATGAGGGCCGAGATTCGGCTTCGCGACAGTGTCTCGGAGAAACGCGCAAATCGTCTCGATGAAATTGCGCATCCCCGAAGGCGTCATCCGTTCGACTTCGTCGCTGCTGGCCTTGGCCCGCACGAATCGCGGCAGCGCGAGAATGAGGAACACCGCTGCTATCATCATCATGATGACATGGTTCGATAGCAGTGTGATACGACCGTCGGCGATCTTGATCCAAGTATGGTCAACAACGTGAACGAGCGGGTTATCGCCTGATGCCAGAACGAGGTAGTTCATGTTAGCGATCCGAGTTGTTTACTCCACCTGATGATGGCCTGGGTTTCAATCTTGATCATGATGATGTAAGTGATTCCCAGCCACAACAAGAACGCCGCTGGCTCCACCATGCCGCGCCACAGCATAACGGCTGCAAGACCCATCGTCACCAGCAGACGAACGACACCTGCCGCCAATCCCATCTGAAGATGCTTCTTCGCATCGCGACTCACCATGCGACGCATCGTGGGAACCAACGTGCCGTAAACGACGGTGACAACCAACGTCTGGCCGACCACCATCGCCGCAACACCCGCCGATCCGCCCAGCCACAGCGTCGGCAAGTATCCTACTCCCAACAATGCCAGCCAGCCAGCCACCGGCCACAGGTAGAGTCGCTTCGCGGTCCGACGCATGTCCTCGTCCGCCGGCATCAACC
>CAZTAR010000492.1:0-3232 GCA_964611695.1 uncultured Planctomycetaceae bacterium
CAAAGACGCCTCGGAAAACCCGAAGACTCCCACTGGTGAGAAAGGCGGGCTAGAGAAACGGCGAGTTTTTCTTCTATGCAGGACATGTGGGACAAACAGTTTGCCTCGGCTGACAGGGGGCGGCTGTTAAGGAGACGTTCTGCCGCCGAGCGGTATTCAGAGCAGAAGCTCTCTTTATCTCTCGGAAGGCGTACTCGAACACAAGCGGGGTGTCGCACCAAAACCCTCAAAAAGAAAACGTGGAAAGGGTCAGGTTTCTGTGGTTTTTGCGAATGGTATCGTTAAAATAATGAGAACACGCGGTCGTACCTCGCAATCGCCTTACCTGCGACCCATTCAGCGTGTGTTGGAATCGAGACATGGTCGGGAGAGCAGCACAACGGGCAATTGCGTCCGATCTGGTTCAACATCATATCGTTCTAGCGGCGGAGTTGATGTCTGCCAACGGAATTGACGGGCTTCTCGTCTTTGCACAGTCAAACATCCTCGGCTTCTGCGGCGTACCGCTGGGACCGTCTGACCGGCTTGTCTGTGGACTGATCAACGCAGCGGGTCAGGTCGCGTTCGTGGTTCCCGCATTCGAGGCCGATATGGCCCAGGGGCTTGCACCAGACGCCGCGCTTTTCCCCTGGGAGGAAGAGGAAGATCCTTACCGCACTGCCGCCGCCGCCGCCGAGCATCTTGGTATTCACGAGGGCAAGATTCTGCTCGATTCCCACACATCGATCGAAGCATGGATGTCATTCAAGATGGCACTGCCTTCTGCCGCTTTCAGGGTCGACGCCGGCATTATCCAGGCTGTTCGGATAAAAAAATCTCCCGGCGAAGTCGAGGCGATCCGAGCCGCCTGCCGCGACACGGGTGAAATCTACGAGCACATCGCCGATTTGCTTCGACCGGGAATTTCGGAACGGCAACTCAGAAGGACCGTCGTGAACCGACTCGAAGGCATCGGGTCAGTGGCTTTGAGCGAACTCATCCAAAGTGGCGAGAACGCGTCGGTACCGCATCGCCCCACCGGTTCCCGGATCATTGGGCACAACGAGGCCGTGCTCGTTGATCACGTCCGCGCGCGGAACGGATACTATGGCGACATGACCCGAACGTTTGCCGTGGGCGACCCGTCCGCGGAGATCAAACACGCCTACCGGGTTGTCCGCGATGCTCAGCGAGCCGCACTGGACGCGGTTCGACCCGGTCGCACCTGCGGAGAAATCGATCACGCGGCGCGGTCGGTCATCGAGCATGAGGGGTTGGGCCAATTCTTCTCACATCGGTTGGGACACGGCATCGGGTTGGACGGCCACGAACCGCCATACCTCGTCAAGGGCAATCAGAGGTCTTTGGAACCTGGCATGTGTGTGACGATCGAGCCTGGGGTTTATGTGCCTGACCAATTCGGTATTCGCATCGAAGATGTCGTTGTTGTGACCGAAGACGGGTGCGAAGTGCTAAGCGATACCGTGCCGACGGATGTGTCGGAGTGTTTCCAGTAATTTTATCAAGAGCATCCCACTCAGAAACTATCTCAGAATTGTGGCACAGGCGTCTCGCCTGTGTTCACACCGCCGAGACGGCGGTGCCACAGGTGCATCCAACGGTGAAATGCTCGAATCGATCACGAATCGCTTTCTTTGCCCGGCGACGTGGAAAAGAGTGTCGGCGAATCTTTCAGGGCCTTGATTCGGTCGCGGATCTTGGCGGCGGTTTCGAAATCCAGCGATTCGGCGGCCGCGAACATTTCCTTCTCCAGATCCGCGATCGATTCGGTCACGTCGTAGGTTTCTTCGCTCGCGCGGATCGCGCTGCGGGCGGTCTTGCGCGCGGCGATCTGTTGTTCCAGGCCGGTGCGAATCGCCTTCTTGATCGACGCGGGCGTGATGCCGTGCTCCTTGTTGTAGGCCTCTTGAATCTCACGCCTTCGGGCCGTCTCGTCGATGGCTTGTTGCATTGCGTCCGTGACTTTGTCGGCGTACAGGTAAACTTCCGCATCCACGTGCCGAGCACACCGGCCGATCGTCTGAATCAGGCTGGTCGCGCTTCGGAGAAAGCCCTGCTTGTCGGCATCGAGGATTGCGACAAGGGAGACTTCCGGCAGGTCCAGCCCTTCGCGCAACAGGTTGACGCCGATCACCACGTCGAACTTGCCGCCGCGCAGCTCGCGGAGGATCTGCACGCGCTCGATCGTGTCGATCTCGCTGTGAAGGTAAGCCCCCTTGATGCCGGCCTGCTGGATGTAGCTTGTCAGGTCCTCGGCGAGTCGTTTGGTCAAGGTGGTCACGAGCGTTCGCTGTCCGGCGGCGGCGCGAGCTTGGATCTGGTGGAGGAGGTCCGGCACCTGTCCCCGAGCGGGCTTGACGGTGATAGGAGGATCGAGCAGGCCGGTCGGCCGGATCACCTGCTCGACGACCTCGCCGCGGGTGTGCTTGAGTTCATAGGGACCCGGCGTCGCCGATACGAATAGCACCTGCTTCCACATCCCCTCGAATTCCTCGAAGCGCATCGGCCGGTTGTCCAGCGCGCTGGGCAGACGGAATCCATGCTCGACGAGCACTGTCTTGCGCGCGCGATCGCCGTTGAACATCGCCCCGATCTGTGGAATCGTCGCGTGCGATTCGTCCACGATCAGCAGGAAGTCTTCTGGGAAGTAGTCCACGAGGGTGTAGGGCTTCGCGCCGGGCGGCGTGCCGGCGAGGTGCCTGGCGTAGTTTTCGATGCCGCTGCAATAGCCGACTTCGAGGATCATCTCGATGTCGTACTTGGTCCGCGCGGCGAGGCGCTGGGCTTCGAGGAGTTTGCCCTCGTGACGAAGAAAGCGGAGCCTCTCATCCAACTCCGCCTGGATGCTCGCGGCGGCAGCCTCGATCCGGTCGGGCGGCATGATGTAGTGGACCGCCGGATAGACATACAACTGTTCATGCGCTTCCAGCGTCTTGCCTGTGAGGGGGTTAATCGTCGCCAGTCTCTCGATCTCGTCGCCGAACATCTCGATGCGATAGGCGAACTCCTCGTATGCGGGGTAAAGCTCGATGACGTCGCCGCGGACTCGGAACGTCGCGCGATCGAGGATCGTGTCGTTGCGGTTGTACTGGAGGTCCACGAACTTCCGGAGCAGTTCGTCGCGTTCGATCGTTTGTCCGACGTGGAGGTTGATCACGCTCGCCTTGTACTCGTCGGGCGAACCGAGGCCGAAGATGCACGAGACGCTGGCGACGACGATCGTATCGGATCG
>CAZTAR010000493.1:0-1554 GCA_964611695.1 uncultured Planctomycetaceae bacterium
AACCTGTGTCCGCCAATCTCAAACCAGGCGATCTTGCCTTCGCGAACGGACATCGAGCCACCCAGGACGTTCGCGACCTTCGTCTCCTCTGTGTCACGGCCTTCCAGGAGGTTGTACTTTTTAACTGCTACAGAATTGAAACCGATCGTCTCGTCCGATCCAGTATCAACAAGAAATAGCCCCTCCCGATCACCCTCAAACCTGCAACCAAGATAAATGCTGCGGTTATCAAACGTGAGCGACTGCCAGTTCACGTCATTTATCGAAAACGTCTTGGGATCGTGAAACTCCAGCAGGCCTGCTGAAACGTCCATGACGATCACAGCACGGCTGAACACATCATAGCCATAGATTGCCGATACCTGATCGCCGGTGCTCCACGCCAGATACCAAAGCGGGATTTGCATGTAGAAGAAGTCTTTGATTCGCATTGGTCCCAATTCAACTTCACGCGCCTGTCGTAGCGGTGTCGGCAACATGTCACTAGCTGTTCCACACCTTGCCAACCCACGCAAGTCTGTCCGCACTGCGACGTTCAATCTGTCTGCCGTCCTATCATCGATCATCGTGAATCCCGCACCACTGTCGAGGCAACACCAGCCAGCCTCCTGGCCATCGATGCGGCATCGCACAAGTACGTGTGGCGACTTCCTCGCTAGCTTCATCTCCGCCTTTGGCGGGCAGTTGGGGCTAAATCGGGAATCGTCCGGCACACTGGTGGGAGCAGAGTAAAGGTAGCCGGAAACTTTGGATTCACAAGCAACGGCGCGGACATCGAAAACCGTGGTAACAACATCCTTCTCGCTAAACGTGAGGCGATGCGGGAGGCGAAAACCATTCATCACTTGACGGTAATTCTCAAGTAATTCAATGGGGGCTTCGGGGTGTTCGGGCTCACAGATTGCCGTTGGCAGCCAAGACCGCCTATCGATCAGCAGCCAGCGTGTCATTGGGCTTCCTCTCAGCCCAACAGCCAAAGCGATGCGATCGTCGTCACACTGTTTGTCGAGGACGGCGATAGCAAGGTTCGCCTCGGTGTTAAGCCAACACCCAAAACGTAATAAGTTCTGCAACCGGGCTTCATCAATCGAAAGTCCACTCTGCTCGGCTGGCATACCTGAGAAATCTAGGGACCAGCCGGCGTTACCATCAAAACCCGTAGCCAGCCCGCAACCATCCTCAATCCTGTGAACGAATCTACCGTCCGGCGCAATCATCAGCATGCATCGCCTATTCTCCCCGCCCATGGCGTGGTTGTATTCAACAATGATGCCGTTCTTGTACTTCTCAATCCGCTCGTAGCCGATCGCCTCGCGAACATTGGCCAAGACTTCGTCCAGATTCGGGCTAACAGGCGATTGTGTAGCGACCGGAGCAGGGGGCGATGCGCAAGCGGTGGCAAGACTGATTGGCACAATCGCAGCCCAGACTGCGAAATGGAGAACGATTCGGTTTCTTCGTCGACAGGTCATGCGCACACTTCCGGGCCACGGTTTCGTACTATCATAACGGCGAACAAGGGTCGGGCGGGGTGGGCACAAGACTCTATGTGCC
>CAZTAR010000493.1:1564-3212 GCA_964611695.1 uncultured Planctomycetaceae bacterium
TTTTGGTTTTCTCCGCGCCCCGTCCTGGGGCCCATTCGGGGGCCTCGGTTCGTACCTCCCCCACGGGCGCGCCGGGGGGGGGGGGGGGGGCCACAAGACTCTATGTGCCATGCTTGCACGCAATCAGGTCGCGGGTCAGCATGAAATCCTATTCCTCGAGCAACTTCGCGACATCCTTCCGAATTTCCAACTCCTCGGTCGTGCCGCCCCAGCCTCGCCAAGACTTGACGACTCTGCCGGACTTGTCGATCAACAATGTGTATGGAATGCTCCTGGCATCATACGCCCTGCCTGCCTCTTGTTTTACATCGTGAAGATTGATGTAGGGAAGCGTGTTCTTCTTCAAATACATCTTGACCGCCTTCAACGACGCGTCCGAACTGATTCCCACCACTGCCAAACCTTTGTCACCATACTCCTTGTGTAGTTCACACAGCATAGGTATTTCTTGTTGACAGGGCGCGCACCAAGTCGCCCAGAACACGAGCAAGACATTCTTTTTGTCCTTATAGTCCGCGAGCGAAACCAGGCCGCCATCCACTGACGGAAGCGTAAACGCGGGCGCCGGTTTGCCATCCAGCGATGGCGGCGGCTTGGCCTGTTCAAATCGTGGAGCGTCGGGCGAAATGAACTTGCTATCCTTCGGCGGTGTGAAGACAAACACGTCGTCGGCCAGCTTGACATTCGGACGGATGTCGCGATATAGCCAGGTACGAGAACTTTCAGTCAACGTCATTGAGCCGAACTTGCCTTCCATGTGTTGCGTTTCCTTGATCAGCAAATGGCTCTGCTTATCGATGAATAGCGTATAGGCCTCGGTGAGCGTTTGGCCTTGTGGTCCCGTCTGGGTATCTTCGTAGCGGAATCCAAGGCAGTCATGTCCACTTATGTTCTTTTCGCCAATCGTCCGCGTCTTCGCATGTTTGAGCATTTCACAAGTTGAACCGAAATGTGAACCTTGTGCAGGGAATTCCGGGTCGGCATACCAGGTGACGGCAGCAAAATTACGTTGAAGAATACGCGTTCTGAGAGTAGAAGAAAGCGTGGTTTCTTTTTCGGAACTCGGCAAAGGATATCGCGTCCAACTGCCCTCAATCCCATCCCATTCCGTAACTTCCTTCCCATCGCTCACAATGGCGGCGATGGGTTTTCTTTTCTCATAAACCTCGATGCGGAACTTGCCTTCCTTGGCATGCGTCACGTGAACATCGAGTGTTCGCTTGATCGCCGGTTCCTTGCGGCCATTCGGCGGGTTCAACTCGGCCAGGTCTTCCTGTATTTGAACGTTAAACGAGAGCGTCTTCAGGTTCTCGTACGCGGCCCGCACCCGTTCCGCGAAGGCGTCTCTGCCCGGCGGCGGCGCGGCTCCAGTAGCGGCCAGCAACATCAGGGAAAACATGGTTATGTGCATTCGATTTCTCCTTACAAGATTCTTATATCGTTTTTCAGGTTCTAAGGTTACCGTTCACGGGCGAAGGCATGACGCTTGTGGCGGACCTGATCTGATCCCAAAGCGCCAGCGCGGGGTACTCGTGTGAAAAACATAAGTCTTCATACCCGCTCGCTTGCGCTCGGGGCTCGGATAAGGTTGCCGCCCCAAGGCCAGACACGGGGCGGCAACCACGTCGAGACAAAAATCGAAGCTGGC
>CAZTAR010000494.1:0-3209 GCA_964611695.1 uncultured Planctomycetaceae bacterium
ACGTCGCTGTTCTTCTCGCAGACCATATCGAGATGGCCCTGCAAGACGGTGACGGGGGCGTTCTCGCAGCCCGGCTTGGCCGGTACCTTGATCAAGATGTTCCCGACGCTATCCTCAAGGACCTCGAAACCCGCCTCCTTGGCCAGCTTGTGCATCAGGCCCCGGATCTTCTCTTCCTTCTTCGATTCGTGAGGAACCTTGCATATCTCGGCGAAGAAGCCCCAGACGGGCCTGGGTTCGAGCTGTTCGATTGCGGTTGCGTCGGTTGGTTGACTCATCATGGTTGCCTCGGTCAGTGACTGATGTTGTGATTGTGTCGCAAGTAGAGCAGCCCGAAAATCTGTGCCCTCTCCGACCCCCTTGTCGGACCCGCATCTGGGGGCCCGCGCCTTGCCGGCAAAGCCCACCGCCGGGACGGCGGTGCCACAGTTGCCCCACGCACCGCTAGGATAGCCGACCTGCGGCAGGTTGCAATTCCCGCCGAATTGGACGGTATGGACCTGCGGTGTCCACGGTGTCATGCCTGTGAGTCTAAAGCTTGGTTAACGATTGGCATTGTGGTAGTCTTCTCGTCGTTGTCGCAGCCGACGGAGCCCAAGGCCTCTTTCCTTGGAGGAGGGCGCCGATTCAAGAGTGGACCGGTGGTTGACGACGAATCCCAGGAAACCCGACCGCGAAGGATCGTATTTCGGTGTACGGTATCACAGGAAGGTGAGGAAAAGGATAGCGAGGCAACTCCGATCCTCGCGATGTCGGGGGCGGGCATCCGGCAGATCTCCGGATTCCTGGTTGGCGCCATTAGGAACCGTGAACGCATAAAGCCATGGGCTCAAGTCACCTCGTAGCCAAAGTGAACGTGTCGAATGGCGGAACGGTCGTCGCCCCCCGCAGGACCCGACCGATTCCCCTGGTCGTTCGGCTCCGCATCAAAACGGTGCGCGACTTCCTCGTCGGCTGGACCAAGCTCTTCAGCCTCTCGGGGCTGTACAACCTGGGCAGGTTCTTCGGAACGCTGGAATACCTGACCGATTACAAACGCCGCCGGCGCGTCCATGACAAACTCAGATCCTATTTCCAGGACGAATTCCCCGCCGCGTGGTACCGTCGTATGACCTGGCGCTACTTCATGCGCATTCGCTGCGACAAGATGTTCTACACGATCATGGACCGAATCCCACGCGGGAAGCTCATGAATCGCATCAAGATGTTCGGCCGCGAGCACCTCGACAACGGCCTCGCCAGAGAGAGGGGCGTCTATATCGCGCTGTGTCACTTCGGCTCCCACCATGTCGCCGGCCTCATGGCGGCGCTCATGGGATACAGCCTCGCCGGAGTGAGGGATCCGAAGGAAAGCCACGTCCGCCGATACATCCAGGAGAAGTACCGCGATACCTTCCCCGAAGTCGCCGAGATGAAGATGTTCCTGGCTTCCTCCTTCCCCCGAGAGATCTACCGCCAATTCAAGAGCAACAAGATTACCGCGAGCCTCCTCGATGCCCAGCGGGTCCGCGGCGACAACACAAGGACGATGCCGGTCCACATCTTCAACGGAACGGCCGATTTCCTGGTCGGCCCGGTCCGGATCGCTCTCAGATGCGGCGCAACGACGGTCCAGGGGTTTGTCGAGTCGCGCAAGAACTTCTACTATCGCCTCATCATCACCCCTCCCCTGATCGATCCGGACACGTCGATGGACGACGAAGAGGCGGCCACCGCCGTCCTCGAACAATACGCCATCGGTGTGGAACGATTCGCCCGGGAACACCCGGACCACCTGATGAATATTTGAGGGGCCAAGGGTTCGAGAGGGCGAGAGTACGGGGCATGGAGGATTGAGGGGGAGCACCCGCCTCATTCTCGCATTGTCTGGATTGGCGACGTATCATTCTTCGCATGGATAACAACATCGCCAGCGTGGTGGTTGATCTGCCCGGCCGTGCGTATCCGATCAACATTGGATCCGAACTCCTCGACAGGGCCGGCGACTACCTGCGTGAACGGTCGTCCGCGCAACGAGTTACCGTCGTGACGGACTCCAACGTGGGCCCGCTCTATGCGGAGAAGCTATCAGCATCGCTCGAATGTGCGGGCTTTGAAGATCACGTGCTCACCGTGCCTGCGGGAGACACATCGAAGTCCGCCGCGCAGGCCGCCATCCTCTACGATGGGCTTTCCGCGAGACACCACAGTCGCACCGAACCGATCATCGCGTTGGGTGGGGGCGTGGTAGGCGATCTGGCTGGCTTCGTTGCGGCGACGTGGCTCCGCGGCGTGCCGTTCATGCAATGCCCCACGACGGTGGAGGCCGATGTGGACGCGAGCGTCGGCGGAAAGACCGCGATCAACCATCCGGCCGGCAAGAACATGATCGGCGCGTTTCATCAACCGTTGCTGGTCTGCATCGATACGAGTTGCTTCAAAACACTGAGCCGACGTGATTTCGTCGCCGGCCTGGCCGAGTCCGTGAAGCACGCCGTGATTCGCGATGTGGATTTCTTAGCATGGCATGAAGATCACTCTGCGGAGATTCTCGCCCAGGACCCGGGCACGGTGCGGGAGTTGATCCGACGCAACTGCGAGAACAAGGCCCAGGTCGTCGTCGCGGATGAACGTGAAGAGGTCGAACAAGGCGTGGGCCGCGCGGCACTCAACTTCGGACACACGATCGGCCACGCGATCGAATCGCAATTCAACTACGAACTGAGGCATGGCGAGGCTGTCGCGCTGGGAATCGTCGCCGCGATGGACCTGGCCGTGCGGATGTGTGGTTTTGCGGACGCACAGCGAAATCGTGTTGAAGCCTTGTTGAAGTCGCTTGAGCTTCCCATACGCTCTCCTCGGCCGTTGGACGTGCCCGACATTCTGGCCAGACTGAGCACTGACAAGAAGGTGCGGGATCGCACCGTGCGTTTCATCCTTCCCACGAGCCTGGGTTCCGTTGGTTGGTTTGATGCTCCCAGCGAAGAGCACATAGCGCAGGCGGTCCGAAGGCTCCAGGCCCCATAACACCGATGCAGTGGGAGAGCCTTGTATGACAGCGCTACGTTGTTCGCAGATCCTCATTGAAAGCCCACGGATAGCGATCCGTGGGTCGGCCAAACAGCGATCGCAAAGCCGCTACCCGCGATTCATGGCCATAGCAGCGCTGTCATATTAGAGCATTCTCAATCCATTTGTAGCGGCCGACGCCCCTGTCGGCCGTGGCGGAC
>CAZTAR010000495.1:0-3206 GCA_964611695.1 uncultured Planctomycetaceae bacterium
CCGAAGGCATCTGGCACATGGGCCAGCGCGACATCGTGTGGACCCGGATCAGCAAGAAGGGCTTTGACCGCGGGCTGCGGCTGCGGCACTACGGCGAGATTCTCCACGCGAAGTTCCTGTACGACTACCCGGCCATCGTTGACAAGGTGAAGGTGACGTTGATCACCGACGCGGACGAGGTCGAGCGGCACCTCGCGATCGCCCGGAAGGTGTACATCGAACGCAACCGGCGGCTGGAATCCATGACCGATGAATCGGTCGATACGTTCTACAGTTGCCTGCTCTGCCAGTCGTTCGCGCCAAACCACGTGTGCATGATCACGCCGGAGCGGCTCGGCCTGTGCGGCGCATACAACTGGCTCGACGGCAAGGCTGCTTACGAGATCGACGAGACCGGGCCGAATCAGCCTGTCGCCAAGGGCCACTGCGTCGATCCGGTGCTGGGCATTTGGGAGGGCGTGAACGACTACGTTCACAAGAATTCGCACGGCACGGTCCGTTGCTTCACGGCGTACAGTCTGATCGACCGGCCGATGACATCCTGCGGTTGCTTCGAAACGATCATCGGCTATGTCCCCGAGTGCAACGGCGTCATGATCGTGAATCGCGAGTTTACCCAGGACACGCCAATCGGGATGCCGTTCAGCACACTCGCCGGCTCCGTCGGCGGCGGCGTCCAGACGCCCGGCTTCATGGGCGTCGGCAAGGCCTTTCTGGCCAGCCGGAAGTTCCTCGCCGCGGACGGCGGATTTCCGCGCATCATTTGGATGACGAAGGAACTCAAAGAACTCGTGGGAGAGGATCTTTCCAAGCGGGCCGCCGAGGCGGGGCATCCCGACCTGTTAGACAAGATCGCGGACGAAACGATTGCGACCGAGTCCCACGCGATTCGCGAGTACATGGAGAAGGTGGAGCACCCCGCACTCGCAATGCCGGACATGGGCTCATTGTGGGCAAGTTCGGAGGACGATCCGGCGGCTTCGCAGCCGGCATCCGACACACCTGGTTCGGCTGATACATCCAAGGCGTCCGGCTCGCCCCAGCCGGTGATGGCCGATGCGGAATCCGACCCGTCGCCTGCCGCGCCGACAACCACACAGGTTGACAAGAAAACCTTGGTGGCCGAGCTGAAGGCTGAACTCAAGGCCGAGTTGAAAGCGCAGATCACCCGCGAGGTGGTCAACGAGTTGATCGGCTCGTTGCAGGACAAGTTCCTGGGCGGACGCGAGTCATCAGACGCTGAAGGCATGACTCAGCCTGAGGGCGCGGAGGCGCGCCAACCCAGCGACGAGGACGTGGCGCCGAATGCAGAGGCAACGTGCACCACGGACGAACCCCTCGCTCCCGTGCGATACGCCGCCGAGAAGTTCGCGGAGGTCACGGCCTTCGAGATACCCAGGCAGCAGCCGATCGAAACGATCGAAGTCGTCACGCTCGGCGCGACGCCGGACAGCGGTGGAACGCGCGGTCGCGTCGTCACCGTCGGTGGTCAAGATTGCCTGCCGTTCCACCACTTCGAGGGCAACCTGCCGCACGCGCCGGTGATGGCGATTGAGATCTTCGACAAGGTGAGTGACAAGACTTCTCCCGTCCTGCGGGAGGTGTGGGGCGACCTGCTCGGACGGCCTGCGGATATGGCGGCCAAGGCGGTTAGTGAGTATGGCGCGGAGATGATCTCCGTTTGTCTCGAAGGCACCCACCCTGAGAAGGGAAACAGAAGCGCCGAAGAATCGCTGGCCCTGCTCAAGGATATCCTGGCCGCCGTCGATGTGCCGCTTATCGTCACCGCGCACAGCCACTACGAATCGGCCAACAACGTCATCAAGAAGGTGGCGGCTGGCTGCGAGGGCGAGCGACTGCTGCTCAATTGGGTCGAGGCCGACAACTACCGCACCATCGCGGGCGCGGCCTTGGCATACGGACACTGCGTCGTCGCCCAGTCGCCTATCGACGTCAACCTGGCCAAACAGCTCAACATCCTATTGACCAACATGGACCTCCCGCGGGAGCGGATCGTGATGGACCCTTTGGCGGGAGCCCTGGGGTATGGGTTGGAGTACACCTATTCCGTCATGGAGCGGATTCGCCAGACCGCGCTCAGTGGTGACGCCGCATTGGCCTTGCCGATGTTGGTCCGGGTCGGTCCGGAAGCATGGAAGGTGAAGGAGGCCGTAGCGCCGGAGTCCACCTTCCCGACGTGGGGAGACCTGGGCAGGAGGGCGGTCGCGTGGGAGGTGCAGACGGCCATGCCGCTTGTGTTGGCGGGGGCAGACGTCGTAATCCTCTATCACCCGGATTCGCTGGACGCGATCCGCCGCAACGTGAAACGGCTCGCCACGCACGACCGACCTTAGCTTGTGTGGCACCGGCGTCTCGCCGGTGGAATCACAGGCGGGACGCCGGTGCCACTGGCGGCTAGCCCGCCAGTGTTTTGTGCCACACTGTGCCGAGGACGTGCGTAGGAAACGGACACAACGCTTATGGCTCTGACCGGACTGAAAATACAGAAGCTGTTACCCAAGACGAACTGCAAGGAGTGCGGTTGTAGCACCTGTCTCGCGTTCGCCATGAAGCTGGCCGCCAAAAAGGCCGAGTTGGCCGAGTGTCCGTACGCTTCCGACGAAGCCAAGGAAATCCTCGGCGCCGCGGCCGAGCCGCCGATCCGGACCGTGACTCTCGGCGAAGGCGAGCACGCCTTAACAGCCGGCGGTGAAACGGTCGTGTTTCGTCACGACAAGACCTTCGTGAACCAGACAGGCATCGGCTTGGCACTGAACGACACACTGATGGACGAGGATATCCGGCAACGTGTCAAAACGCTGCAAGATTACGAGTTGGAACGGGTCGGCGAGATGCTGCGGCCGGACGCCGTCAGTGTGGCATTCATGAGTGGTTCGCGGGAGCGGTTTGTGACCGCCCTGGAGATGGTCGCGTCCATCTGGCCGCGCAGCCTCGTCGTTCGCAGCGACGATGCCGCTACGCTTCGCACGGCTGCCGAGAAGCTGCGCGGACGGCGACCGTTGTTGGCCTCGGCCACGCCCGCGACGGTTGCGGAGTTGTGCGAGGTCGCCAAGGAAACCGGTTCCGCTCTCGCAGTGGCCGCCGACAACTTCAACGACCTCGTCGCGATGGTCGAGCACCTGCACGGCAAGGAATTTCGCGACATCTTTCTCGAGTTGCGAGCCGACAGTCTGTGCGAGCACTAT
>CAZTAR010000496.1:0-3192 GCA_964611695.1 uncultured Planctomycetaceae bacterium
CGAACCTCCACAAACAGATCCAGAGTCTGTCGTGCTACCGTTACACTAGGGGCCAATCAGACGTGCACAAGTCTACCATCAGTCGCACCCGTGTCAAGCTGCAGCAAACGACACACGATCCAAAACGGACGTTCAGGACTCCAACACCCAGCGTAGCGTCGGCCCCCCGTGGTCGACGAGAAAAACCAAAAAAGCACTGACTCGCTGTTGGTGCCACTGGCAGCTTGCTGCCAGTGTCGGCACAAGCGGACATGCCGCCCGTGCCACCCAAACTGTACCCGTGCCGCTTTGCCCAAGTAGGTTGGTTGTTCGAGGCTCGCGAGGTTACAATCGAGACATGGATCGACACACGCTCGATAAATTAGAGTTTGAAAGAATCCGGAACCTGCTGTCAAGCCAGGCCCAATGCGCGCTGGGGCGAGACCTCGCCTCGCGCATTCAACCCTCACGCCGAATCTCACAGGTACACCATTGGCTGGAGCAGGGCAGGCAATTCGGAAAATGGGTCGACTTACACGGTCTTCCCCCGTTCGGCGGCATACGAGATGTTCGCGAGCAGGTCAAACGCGCCGTTCCGCCGGCAACGCTCGAGCCGGAAGACTTCGCCGATTTGGCCGCAACGCTCACCGGCATCGGACATGTGCGAACGTATCTCGAAGGCGCCGGTGAGGACCTACCACTCCTGGCCACACTCGGAACACGACTGGGTGATTTCCAGAGTATCGCCGATCGCATCGGCCAGGCGATCGACGGTCGGGGGCATGTGCGTGACAACGCCAGCGACCGACTCTGGCGGCTGCGGCAAAATATCGACGAGGTCCGCCAGCAGACCCGCGATGTCTTCCAGAAGCTCCTGAAGCAATCTTCGATCCTGAAACTACTGCAATATCCCAATGCCACATTCCACGCCGATCGGATGGTCCTGCCTGTGAAGATCGAACAGCGCGGCAGGCTGCCGGGGATCGTCCACCGCAGCAGTGACAGCGGGCAGACGGTGTTCATCGAGCCGGCCCAGGCGGTCGAACTCAACAACACCCGAATCAATCTCCTTCAGGCAGAACGAGAAGAAATCGGCCGCATCCTGTGGGAACTGACACACATTATTCATCTGAATCAGAAGGAAATACTTCGCACCCTCGAAACGACGGCGGTGGTCGACCTGCTGACGGCGAAGACCAAATTGGCCCTGCGTTTCGGGATGCACAACGCCGAACTCAACGATAAACAACAGATTATCCTGCGCCGCGCCCGAAACCCCATTCTCTTGGCAGCCTATGAAGAGGAGCAACGCGGCAGCACAACGACACATGATGTGGTTCCGATCGACGTTCGCCTGGGTGACGATTTCGACGTGATGATCATTACCGGGCCGAACACCGGCGGGAAGACCGCGGCATTGAAAACGGTTGGCCTATTGGCGGTCATGACGCAATCGGGCCTACCCATTCCCGCGAACGAAGGTTCCACCCTGCCGGTCTTCGAGGACGTGTGGATCGATGTCGGTGATGAACAGAGCCTCGTCCAATCGCTCAGCACCTTCAGCGCCCACCTCTCGCAAATCCTCAACATCATCCACAAAGCAAGAAAGTCCACGCTGGTGCTGCTAGACGAAATGGGCGCAGGCACCGATCCCGACGAAGGGGCCGCCATCGGCCGCGCCATCATCGAACACCTCTTGGGAAGCCACTGCCTGGCGATGGTCACGACCCACCTGGGTTCGCTCAAGGCCACGGGTTTTGAACTCAAACGCGTCGACAACGCCTCCGTCCTGTTCGACATGCAAACGCTCAAACCGCTCTACGAGTTACGAATCGGTGAGCCGGGCAATAGTAATGCAATTGCCATCGCCTCACGCCTGGGCATGCCGAAAAAGCTCGTACACACCGCCCGCCGTCACCTGGCCGGTGGACATCGAGCCCTCAACCGGGCAATCGCCGGCACACTCTCCGCCCGGAGGTCCGCCGAACGAGCCAGACGCGATGCCGACAAGGCCCGCCAGGATGCAGCGCGAAGGGCCTTGGCCGCCTTCGATCAACAAAAATCCCTGCAACAGGAACAGGCCGCTTACGAGGCGTGGGTCCATCGCGTCATCAACCTCAAACCCGGCGACGAGGTCCGCGTCCGCAACTTCGACGCGCCGGGCAAGATAGTCCACATCCGGCTGGAAAAGCAGCAAGTGTCCGTGAATCTCGGGCAAATGCAGGTGGATGTGCCCCTGGCAAACCTCATCCTGGACGGAGCAGCCCCGGGAAAAGCTCAGCGCGCGCCATAGGCACCGAAACTTCGCGCCGTTCCGCCAACAGTGATCAGATCCGCGCGTAAGCAAGCGGTCAGCACTCGATTGAATGGGATGTCATAAAACCAACCATCCCCGTCGACGAAGGGGCGCCACAGCAACCTGTGGCGCCAAAGTCGGTAATAGTATCTACAAAGGAGGCCCACCACCGTGTTCACCAACACTCGCTCAAGTCAATTGGGATTCGTGGTCATACTGTCAATGCTGATCGGCGCTTGCGCCCAACCCCACAAGAAGGCCACCAACTGCACGTCCGACTCGGCCCCGCCAGCTGAACCAACTGCCACCGAGCCGAAGGAGAAGCAAGTCCGCACCTGCCGGTTCACTGGCCGCGTGAAGTCCGTGAAAGTATTTTTGCCCCCCCCTCGAACAAGGTTTAGTGGAATCGGGAAATATGAAGACGGAACACTCATCGGCTGCTTTCCCTTCGATCAACGATGGATGGTCAAGGTGAAAGTCGAGTCTATTCTTGATCCTGCACCGTTCGTTGAGCCGGATGGGGTGGTTTACTTTTGGGTTCATAGCCCGGCCATGAACCTGGGCATCGATATGTCGAACTCGACCGACAAGAGGTTTTTGTTCACAATCAGGTTCACTGAGGATTCCGAGGGAAGGCTTGACCTTGTTGACTTCGTTATAGCCGAGTCGGAGGATCAGGCCAACGAAGCAGAATCGTAATGGGGACCGTCCTGAAGCATAGGCAATGTCAAGCCAATTGAGCTTTGATTAGCGAATGAAACACCAACCAAGCCCATGGATCACAATCCATGGGCCCCTGGAAGAGGTCGACTGTTTCTTGAACCATGTAAACTTCAAGAAAGTCCCTTAAAGCTTTTTAGGCATGAGATGGCATCCTCTGTGGCGGAGATCAGAGCCGCGCGCGTTAGCAAGCGGTC
>CAZTAR010000497.1:0-3184 GCA_964611695.1 uncultured Planctomycetaceae bacterium
GCACGAAGAAGGCCGCGGCGAGTCCCATCGCAACGATCTTCGGAACAAACGTCAGTGTCTGTTCCTGCAATTGCGTGACCGCCTGCACGACGCTGATCGTCAGACCGACGGCCATACCGATCGCCATGATCGGCCCCGCAAGCGTCAGCGCCAGAAACAAAGCCTTGTGACTTAGGTCAACCGCTGTTCCAGCATCCATACCGCCGTCTCCTGATTCTCCGCCGGTCTCCCCGGCGTTCCACCTGAATTCGTCGCTTTCTATCAGCGACGCGCCCGTCGTCAGCCGCCCACCGTCAGCCAAAGCTCCGCAGCAGTGAGCCGACAACGAGTCCCCATCCGTCGGCGAGGACGAACAGCATCAACTTAAATGGCAACGAGATGAGCACCGGCGGCAACATCATCATGCCCATGCTCAATAGAATCGATGCGATGACCATGTCGATGACGAGGAAGGGCAGGTAAATCTTGAAGCCCATCACGAATGCGGTCTTCAGCTCACTCAGCACAAAGGCCGGGACGAGTTCCGTCAGACCGACATCTTCGTGGCGCAGTTCTTCACCGTCGGGAATCGCCTCGCGCCGTGAGTACTCGACAATGGTGTATACGGTCTCTTCGTTACTGGCCGATTCGATCTGCCGAAACATGAACTCACGCAATGGCAACGCGCTCTTCTCAAATGCCTCCGCCTGCCCGATCTTGCCGTCCATGTAAGGCTCGATCCCTTCCGCCTTCATCTGTTGCCAAGTCGGCGCCATGACGAGCATCGTCAGAATCAACGATAGCGCGGTGAGAACCTGCGCCGGTGGCAACTGTTGTGTACCGATGGCCTGCCGCAACAACGCAAGGACGATGAGAATGCGCGTGAAACTCGTCATCATGATCAGGATCGACGGTGCCAGAGAGAGGACCGTCAGGAGGATCAGGATCTTGAGTGAGGCGCTCAAACCGCGACGATCGGTTGCCGCCGGCGCAATCCCGCTGAGGTCGGGGATTCCAATCGGGTTGTCGATGGCTGGAGACGGGGCGTCCACCGCCTGGGCGCGGACGGAATGGGGAAAGGGAATCCCTGTGGCCGCTAGCGCGACGAGGACAATCAGAAGAAATTGGAAACGCCGCGGACGGCGTTGCCCTTTCGACATCGCGCAACTCCTTTGCGCTTTCCTGCGACACACACTCACGTTGAGTGAATGGGTATCGCTACGTCGGCTCCGCCGACGAGCGTGGACCTGACAACGCGCGGATCCGGTCAACCAGATCGCGGACCTCGGTGCCCGTTTTGGCCAGCCGTTCCGTTGGAATCCACGAATCTTCTTCAACCGACTCGCGGGCCGGCTCCTTGGGAAGATCGCGATTTCCAAACCGCGAGAGCACCGAGGTGAAGGACCCTTCCTTCTTGCTTTCCACCGAAGCGACGATTTCGGCCATCTCGACCGGATCGCTGATTTCCATCACCGCCGAAATCCGTTCGGGCGTCACGCCCACAAGCACGAGACGATGCCCGAGCCGAACAAGGCAGAGACTCTGCTTGTTCGATAGGTAGTGGTTCGACAACACGCCGATCGCACCTCCGCGGCCAAGGCGATTCGATCGGGGCACGAACTTGCGAAAGAGGAAAACCGCGCCGCCGATCATGGCCAGAACGGTCAACAAGGGCCACATCAGTTGGAACCGGCTTGGGCTGGTGGTTCCTGTCGTGAGCGCCTGTGGTCCACTTTCGGTTTTCGCCTTGGCGACAGGGCGCCGCACGAGGCGCCCAGACTCTCTCGATTCGGGAACCGCTTCATCAAGCCATGCCGAAACAGCGTCATCCGACACTGCCGAGTTGGCTGTGCCTCTGACCGTTCCGTTGGCCACTGGCTCTCTCGTGGGATTGGCAAGGCCGTAATCGTCATCGGCCTGCACGGTGGAAAACGGAGCAAGACACACGATCAGGGCGATTGCCTGAAACGAGCCAAAGACCATGATCGATCGAACGCGGGAGGACATGGGGCACCTCGGAGCTGTGATCATGCCGCTTCCCAATCCGACTGGGGCGCGACGATTTCACTGATCCGAACACAGAAGTTATCGTTCAGGACGATCACTTCGCCGCGTGCAACCAGACGATCGTTGACGAGCATGTCCACAGGATCGCCGGCGAGCTTGTCAAGTTCTACGACGGAACCCTCGCCCAGCTTCAGCACGTCTTCGATGAGCAACTCCGCCCGACCCAATTCGATCTTGACGTCGAGATCAACGTTGTTCAGCAATTCGATGCCCTTGTCCGGGATGCCGCCGGAAGCGCCGGCGCCAAAGTCCGGCATCTCAAGAGGGCTCGCTTCCGCAGGCAAGGGGGGCAACTCGGCCTGTGGCGCGGGGGCAGGTGGGGCAGCCGCGGCTGCGGCAGCGGCGGCGGCTTCAGCGGCCGCGCGTTCCTCGGCAATCGCCGCTTCCATCATGGCCGCTGCTTCATCAAATGGTCTGCCGGCTGAATCCAATTTGGGGCTTTCCTCCGGCGCCGCGGCCCCGGCGGTCTCTCCCACGTCCGGTGGATCTTCCGCCGCCAATGCCGCATCGATATCGGCCTGCGAGAACATCGGTTTCCCCTCCGACTCCTCCGCCGCTTCAGACTCAGGCAAATCCGCTCCAGCCATCGCCGCATCAATGTCGGCCTGTGACAGTTCTCCAGATTCAGCAGTGGCTGCCGGCTCGGGTGCGTCCGCACTAGCCATCGCCGCATCAATGTCGGCCTGTGACAGTTCTCCAGATTCAGCAGCGGCTGCCGGTTCAGGTGTGTCCGCACCCGCCATCGCCGCATCGATGTCCGCCTGTGACATTTCTCCAGATTCAGCAGCGGCTGCCGGCTCGGGTGCGTCCGCACTAGCCATCGCCGCATCGATGTCGGCTTGTGACATTTCTCCAGATTCAACAGCGGCTGCCGGTTCGGCATCTCCGGCCTCAGATGGAGATGAGTCCGCCAGTTCCTCAGCACCGACCTCTGCGGCAGCGGCCTGTTCCACACCGGCGTCATTCGGAATGTCTGCTTGCGCGGCGTCCCCTTGCGGAGTCTTATCTTCCGCACCCTCCGCGCCAGCGCCGGCAGCCATCGCGGCGTCGATATCCTCTTGTGACAACTCGTTATTTTCGTTGGGTTCTACGCCGGACATACGGTTCTACCTTCCATGGCAGCTTGCGGCATCCATGC
>CAZTAR010000498.1:0-3183 GCA_964611695.1 uncultured Planctomycetaceae bacterium
GCCATTGCATCGTCACCGACCTGGGGTTTGGTGCAACCAAGCTGGGGCGCCGTGATGTTAATGAAGTGCTCGACGAGGAGCGGGATGTCCTCGCGCCGTTTCCTCAGAGGCGGAAGGGGAATCGGAAACACATTCAGACGGTAGTAGAGGTCTTCGCGGAAGGTTCCCTTTTCCATCGCCTCACGGAGATCACGGTTCGTGGCGGCGATGATGCGGACATCGGTCGAGATCGTCTGCGTGCCGCCGACTCGGACGAACTCTTTTTCCTGCAAGACACGGAGCAACTTGACCTGTGTGTTCATGGAGATGTCGCCGATCTCGTCCAAGAAGAGCGATCCGCCATTGGCCATTTCAAACCGGCCCATTTTCGCGGCGTGCGCGCTGGTGAACGCGCCTTTCTCATGTCCGAAGAGTTCGCTTTCCAGCAATGTTTCGGGCAGGGCGGCACAGTTGATCGCGATGAACGGCCGTTCATTCCGCGGACTGGCATTGTGAATTTGCCTGGCGGCGAGTTCCTTACCGGTGCCGGTTTCGCCAAGAAGCAAAACCGTGGCGTTACTCCCGGCGACGCGATTGACCATGTCCGTCACTTGGCGGAGTGCGGTGGAGTCGCCGATGATCGGAGATTGAACTTTGAGGCTTTCTTTGAGGCCTTGGTTTTCGCGGACGACCGTCTGGTGCTGGGCAGCGTTGTGAGCGCCGCTCGCCGCGAGATTCGCGAAGAGCCTCAGCAGCGTAAGATCGTCGTCGTCGTACACGCCGTTGATCTTGTTGAGGACTTCGACGACGCCGATGACTTCGTTGTTTCGAATGAGCGGGGCCGCCATGAGGCCTTGTGTTTGAAAACTGCTCTTGGCGTCGATCCCGCGGAAGAACTCGTCACTCTGTTTTACATCGGGGACCACGACGGCTTGGGCTGTCGCCGCCACTTTGCCGGCGATTCCGAGATTGGCGTCGAATTCTTCACCAATTAAAGCAGGGCCCCGGTCACCCACAGCCGCCATGAAGACGAGTTTGGTTCGGCGGCTGTCCAGGAGCATGACGCTGGAGGCCTCCGACTGGAGAACGGCCGCGGCCTTGTGGGCGATTGCCTGGAGAACCTCGGCGAGATTAAGGGACGCATTAATCGTTGCCGAAGCCTCGACGAGTGCCGAGACGGCGCGAGGGGATAATCCGCGATAGTTTTGCTGGGTCGCCACAGTTTCTCAGTTCGCCCCGGAGCGCGGTCGGGAGAAGACCGATTCCATACACTGAAGGCTAAGGTCCGAAAAGCCGTGCCCAGGTGGGGGCATCCGTATAATCCCAACCCGGACTATTAGTTCTAACTCTCGATCTCAACGATAGTTTTGACCATCCGGGGTGTCAAGAGTAAATTGCGGGGCAACAGCCGATGAACCCCCCGGGTGAAAAACTCGGGATTAAATGAACTCAGGTCGCCTCCTATGCGTAGAAACGGCAGGAACACGGTGGATACACCCCAGGATGGAGTGGAGACGACGTCAGATGAGCGGCTACTGGCAGAGTTCCTCGCAGGTGATGAGGCGGCTTTCACGGCTTTGGTCGAGCGACATAGCCGGGAGGTTTACCAGTTCATCTTCCGTTTCACCCGCAACCAGGCCGTGGCGGAAGACGTTGCTCAAGAGACGTTCCTCCAGGTGTATCAGTCCGCCGGCAGCTTCGACCCCGCGCGATCTTTCAGGCCGTGGCTGTTCACGATTGCCGCGAACAAGGCCAGAGATCAGTTGCGCGTCTTCGCACGAAAGCGCGAAGTCTCGCTCTCGGTGGGGGCAAGCGGGAACGATTCGACGGAAGTATCGCTCCTCGATTTCCTGTCCGACGACTCCGACGCGCCCAGTGATGCGTTGGAGTCTGACGAGCGTCGAGAAGCCGTGCAGGCAGTTGTTTCGCAAATGCCTGCGCTCTTGCGAGAGGTGCTTGTTCTGGGTTACTTCCAGCGGTTTTCTTATAAGGAGATCGCCCGGATGCTGGAGGTACCGCTCGGGACGGTGAAGAGCCGGCTGCACGCGGCGGTGTCGCATTTTGCCGCGGCATACAGGAAGGTTGAGACGGAAAGAGGCCCAACCTCAGGATAAGGAAAAATCTTAGTATTGTGGCACAGGCGTCCTGCCTGTGTTTTCACCGGCGAGACGCCGGTGCCACAGATGCTGGTGCTACAGTGAGAGAGCGTTGCTGAGACAATGAACGAATCGAGGAACAACCCGGAACTGATGGCCGACTTGCTCGGGTACCACCTGGGATTGACCGATGCGGAAACGCGAAATCGTGTTGAGGCGTCGTTTCCTGACAAGGGCGAACTGGCCGCAGCTTGCGAAGAGGCGCAGCGGATTCTCTCACCTCTTGATTTGGATGAAGTTCCGGAGCCGAAGGTCGATCTTGTCAGCGGCGTTCTTGCCAGGGTTGAAGAGACGAAAAAGGCTCTCCCATTCAAGCAGCCCGAACCGGCAGTCGAGCCGGGCGACATCGGGCGTTCCGGCAGTGGTCGGCCGCTGATGACAATGCGAGACCTTGTCGGGTAGGCTGCGGCGATCCTCCTTTTCTTGGGCGTTTTCGTTCCGGGTTACCACACCGCGCGATCGGTGAGTCAGCAGGCCAGTTGTGCGAACAATCTGAGAACGATCGGCAGCGGATACGGATCGTACGCGGAAATGTTTGACGGCCAGTGGCCCTACGCCGGGTCGATGCCGGCAGGTTCGTCGTGGATGCCCTCGAAGGACTCCGATAGTACCTACTGGGACAACTCTCGACACGTTTTTCAGCTTGTGCGCCGTCAACTCGTGCCGCGATCCGCTTTCATCTGCCCGAGCCGAGAAGGCGATTACCCGTTCGCCGCTCAGTCCGTGGAACGCCTCGATGGCTTTCCTGATCCTCGCAACAACAGCTATGCAACCAATCTAGTCACTGGACCACCGCGCTGGCAGGCGATTGAGGAAGACATGCCGATCGTCGCGGACATGACGCCGTTGGCCGAGGAAGATCGGGCGGAATCGAGAATCCAGGCCCGTGAGTTTCCGGCCAACTCCCGTAGCCACGGCAGACCGGGTGGGCAGAACGTGCTGCGGGGCAATTTCTCGGTTCGCTTCTTCAGGAATCCCAACGTCGGCGTGGAAAACGACGACATCTATCGACTCATCGGGGTGCAGGAGTATACTGGTCTGGAGAGAC
>CAZTAR010000499.1:0-3175 GCA_964611695.1 uncultured Planctomycetaceae bacterium
GGAACGGCATGGTCCAACATCCGACCCAACAGGGCGACGGACCGGCACCATTCGCCAGGACACTCTCCACAGGTCGAGCCGTCTGGTGAGTTGTTGCAAATCCGGAGAGTCCCACCGAGATTACCACTGGTGAGGCTGGAAAAAGTGATGAGATGATCGGTTCCGCCGCCGCCAGCTGTCTCACTGAACGGACCGGTGTCGCCCGAGAAGGCCGTAGGATAAACCATACTGTACCGAAGGACTTGGGCTGGATATGGCGCTGTGTTTTCAACCAACAAGGTGCGTTCGACATTGGAGCCGACAATTGCCTCTCCAAAGTCGATCGGTGCGATCCACTCCAACAAACTTGGCGCCATCAACTCCATCACGACAGGCAGGTGATCTGAAGCGCACGCCAATGCATCGGCCACGGCTTGCCCTTGCGGAATCTCTGGGAAGTCATTGATAGCGTCATTGTAGTGCAAGGCATCATTGCCAAAGGCTGTGTAGCTGCCCAGGCGAAACTCCATATCGCCAGGAAAAGGATACACGGCATCATGGAGTGTGCCAGAGGTCATCAGGAAATCGAATCGGTCGTCCATCCCGCCGCCGGAGTAAGTGCATTCGAAATTGGTGCACGACAGGGTCTGGGAAGATTGCGGCGCCTGCGTGTGAACGTCGGCGAAACCACTGCTCAGGTGCCACCAGCCGACGCGGTTTGCTGGGTCCTGCATTCGCGCAATGTTCGTCGCACGGGTTTCCGTGAATCTCGTCCAGGCGCCCTCAGAGCTGCCTTCCAGATTGAAGTCGCCACAGCAAACCACATGAGCGCCAGCCGGTAGATTCGCTTCCGCCCAATCGCGAAAAACGTCCGCCTCGATCTCGCGCTGCGCCGCCCCACCGCTAGAGGACAAGTGTGCGATGAAGATGTGCAATTCCGCAGCTTCCGTGCTGTAGCCGACCAAACCGACCTTGTGATAGGTCCAGTCCCGGATACCACCTGCGCCCTGTGTCGGAATGGTCGCGCCGCCAAGCCATTCGATCTTGTCAGCGCGGTAGTACATCGCGTTATCACCGCCGCCGCCGCTTCCGTTCAAAAAGGGAGCCGCCGTATAGCCGCCCGGCCCCCCCGCGTCATTCAAAACATCGATGAGAAACCTCACCTGACCGCTGGAATCGTTCTGGACCTCCTGCACACAAATGATGTCGAGATCGCCCTCGGCATCAATCGCGTTGAGCACGGTACGGAAATGCGGCTCGCGAAGGTTGTCACAAGTCGATGTCCCACCGTAGTTCAAAATGTTATACGTAACGATTTTGACCGCGTGTGCCGACGATGGGAGCAGGAGGAATCCGACAGAAAGCATCCCCACGGCTATGGCTCGGCGAAATCCCCAAGCCCCCCGATAATCACATCTATTCACTGCCATCGCTCCCGTCTCCTCACAAACTCGCCATATACCATTATAACGCAGAAACGCCCCCGGTCGAGTTCGACCGGGGGCGAAGCTGTCATTTCTGCGGAGCATCATGCTCCAAAGCCAAGATGCAACGCCTACTCGGCGTTTGCGAACTTGACCAAACCATCGCAGCTTGTGGAGCAGCCTTCAAAGACATACTCGCCGTAGAAGTAGCACGGGGTCGGATGGGTCGGATCAACCACCCATTGGAAGACCACCTGTGCACCCTCGTCGCAGGTCTCACCCGCAAGACACGGAACACAAACGTATTCCCACGCGGTCAGGTCACCCTCTCCGACGCAGGAGGTCTCGCCAGGAACCGGATCCGGCAGAATCAGATACCTGCAGTACTTGGGCGGGCATGGCGCCGAACCACCGCTATCCTGACAAGCAACGAGATTGGTCGCCGCGGTTCCGCCACTACAAGGCGTGCCGTTGGCGCCATTGGCCAGCACCAGCGTGATGAACTCCTGGATGTCCAGACCATCGACGAACGTATCTTCATTCACGTCCGAACATGCCATTGGCGTGACACCGAGCAAGGCATCGACGAAATCGCCGATGTAGTCAAGATCGCCGCCACCAAGGCCGCTGACGCTGTTGTCGCCATCGAAGTCACCACCGCAGGTCTGGCAGGCCAACGAAGCGCCGGGCACCACGGCAATCGCACGGCCGCGTGTGGCCTCAGGCACGATTTCCACGGGGACACCGTTCGGCCATGCTGAGCCCGTCAATGTGTCAGAGATCTTGTTGACCTCGACCACATCCGACGTCGAAGTGACCGAATAAATGGTCACGTCGTCGCCGTCCACGACAAGATCAAGGCCGCGGCCCCACGTGCCGAGCAAGAGGCCGAAGTTGCCCTTGCTGACCCAGGCGCCGGTCTCGTACTTGAACTTGTGGATGCCCTCAAAGACGGTCGGATCGCCATCCGTCACGCATGCGACATAGAGCGTATCCGCATCCGCGAAGGCAAACTCGAGCGGCTGGCCACCCGGCATGGAAACGATCTGCGTCGCCACAGGCGTGCCAAGCGGGTCATCGATGCGATAGATGCCCTGGCCGGCGTCATACGGCGAAGAATCGCTACTCGTGGAGACGTAGAGGTCTCCGGCGTAGAACTCTGCGTGCCGCGTTGTCCGACTGAACACCGTTGTGGCAATGCCCGTATCGATGGGATAGTGATACAGGCCGGTGCCGTTTGTGAAGTACACGTCGTTGCCGTTAACAGCCACGCCGCGAGCCGCTTGCGTGCTCGCACGTCCACCGGACAGGTCAAACGTATGTGCCCCACCGGAGAACTGCGTCCGGATGAAACCGGTCCATTCCGGATCGAGATCATCCAACCCGTTGGCCGCAATGTACAACAAACCATCGTTCGCAACGTCGAAGCCGATTTGGAAGATCGTTGTCGAAGCAGGCGAGTCGGCCTGACCGGAAGGAGCACCGTCCATCGGCACCTCAATCACCGGCTGCACGAGGTAACCATTCGGGTCATACTCCCGCAACTCGATCATCCAGTCATACTCATAGTCCTTGATCTCACCCACAACGATGTTGCCTGGCGTGAAGGCCTGGGCCGTGAGATTCAAAGGCGTCTCAACGAACCGAGCCGTCGCATCGACGTTCGCGGTGAGCGGCGGAAGAACCAGCGGGGAAGTCGTGCCAAGCTGGACCAAGTCGCCGTCATGCCACTCGTCCAAGGTCCACGTCGTCACCGGCGAGCCGATGGTGCC
>CAZTAR010000500.1:0-3174 GCA_964611695.1 uncultured Planctomycetaceae bacterium
CGGGTCTGCGGACCCGACCTACGTGGTACGCGGCTCGTGTTTCGCGTCGGCCACGGGGGGCCGACGCTACGGTTGGATTGCGACTGCTCTAAGTGAGGTCGGGCCATTGCCAGTCGCGCATTTCGGCCAGGCTGGCTTTGTCGGTCAGGTTGAATTGTAGGGGGGTGATGCAGACGTAGCCTTCGTGGAGGGCCTTGCGGTCGGTGTCTGTTGTGTCGTTGAGGGCGGTGTAGTCTCCGCTTAGCCAGTAATATTCGCGGCCGTTTGGGTCGCTGCGTTTTTCGAGTTCTTCGATCATGGGGCGGGTTGACTGGGGGGCGATGCGGATTCCTTTGGGCCAGCCGGGTTTGAATTCGGGGATGCTGATGTTGATGACCTGGCCGGGTTGTAATCCGTGTTTCACGAGTGTGTCGATGATGGGTTTGGTGAGTTCGGCCGCGCGATCGAAATCCATGTCGCGGTAGATGGCGAGTGAGACGGCGACGGCGGGGCACCCGAGTATGGCGGCCTCGATGGCGGCGGCGACGGTTCCGGAATAGATCACGTGAATGCCGGTGTTGAGACCGGCATTGATGCCGGAGACGACGAGGTCGGGCTTTTCGTCGAGCAAGGCGTGAATGGCGAGCTTGACGCAGTCGGCGGGGGGTGCCTTCGACGGCCGTGCCGTGAAAATGGCCGTTGACGTTTACGGGGTTCCAGAGGACAGGGTTGCGAATCGTGATGGCGTGTGAGCCTCCGGATTGGACGGAAGCGGGGGCTACGACGTCCACGTCGGCAAAAGTCGCTAGGGTTTTGTGGATTGCCAATATGCCTGGCGCGAAGATACCGTCATCGTTGGTGAGCAGAATACGCATGGGCGAATTGTACGCCTTTGGCGCGGGGCGTACAATGATCGGCGTCCGGCGCCGGGGTTGTGTGGCCCGTGACGGTTTCGGCGGGATGGTTTAGTGTCGCGGATAGTTGCGTTGTCCCCTTTGGACGACGTATTCGCTGTGGGAGCCAACTGTCGTTCACGTCGGCCACGGGGGGCCGACGCTACATTCGGCATTGTTGCTCGACTGAGGATTATGATTCAACCATCCCTACAGAAGTTGCCCACGGAAAAGGCTGCCGGGTTCAGGCGGCCGTCGCCGGGGATGATCGCGTTCTGCGCGTGTCTTGCTGTGGTGCTGTTCTGCGGGATTGTGTTTGGCCCGGTACTGACGGCGGGTTTGATCAATCAGGATGACCGGCTCTATGTTTCTGGTGTCGGGCGTATCTGGTCTCCAACCTGGGACGAGGTGCTCGCGACGTTTGGCCGCGTACACTATCCGAATGAAACAGGCGGTTATTTTCAGCCTGTGACGGCGTTGTCGTTCATGTTGGATGCGTGGTTGGAATCGCGGTTTGAATCATCAACGACATTTCAGTTCCATGCGACGAATTTGTTGCTGCATCTCATCAATGTGAGTTTGTTGTTCATCCTGATTCGCCGATTGTCGGGAAGCGTGTTGTGGTCGGTTTTGCCGGTGATGATCTTCGGCCTGCACCCGATTGCGGTGGAGGCTGTCGCGTGGGTGGCCCAGCGGATGACGCTGTTGGGTACGTTTTTCTCCTTGTCGGCGATGTACTGCTATATTCGGTATGGCCAGTCGCGGCGCTTCATGTGGATGACGTGTGTCACGTTGTTATTCGGCGCCGCATGTCTGTCGAAGCCGGTCTTCGTCTGCCTTCCTGTGGTGTTTTTGATTTTCGACATTTGGCCGCTGAGGCGAGGTGAACGGCGAACCGGTGCCCGAGATTCGATGGATGTCCGGAAGCCGCGGATTCTTCCAGGTGATGATCCTTCCGGGGGGGGCTCTCCTTGGAAGTTGTTGCTCGAGAAGTTGCCGCTTTTTGTTTTGATGGCGGCGTGTATCACGAAGCAGTTGTGTGTCCACACGCACGTCCAACAGACGCCGACGGTGAGTCTTTCGGCGACGGAAGTGGTGGCACAAAACCTGGTTTCATTCGTTGCCCGGATTTTCTGGCCGGTGGATCTTACGCCGTACTACCCGTTTTCTCAGGGGGCGGCCGGCTTTGTCGGCTCGATTCTGGGCGGCCTGGCGGTTTTCGTGGTGTTGGTGGTTTTGGCGGTCGTGTTCTATCGGGTGAGCAGGCCCCTTTTTGTGGCGGCGGTCGGCGGGACTGTGTTGGTTATTCCCGTGTTGCTTGACGTGTCGTTTGCGGACCAGCTTCTCGGAGATTACTGCTTGTATTCAGCGTTGATCGTTCCGGCGGTGGCGGCGGGGGTGTGGCTCGGGGGGTTGCGACAGCCGCTCCGGCTGGCGTCGGGCCGCGTCTGTGCGGTGGCGCTCATGGCGCTTGCGATGGTTTTGGCATCCCAGAGTCATCTTCAGGCGTACCACTGGCAGGACGGTGAAACACTCTACACGTATACGATCAAAAAGTATCCCAAATGGGTGCCGGGGTACGTGGAGGTGATTCGTTCGTATTTGCGGCAGGCTGATTTGGATTCGGCCTTGTACTATGCGGAGAAAGCTGTTGAGGTTGCTCCGGAGAATCCATCCACGCAGTTCTACCTCGGGCACGTCATGTTGCGTCATAAAAGTGGTCGTAGTTACGAAGCGATCGCACCGTTGCGAAAGGCCCTGGCTTCGGATCCTGACTGGGCCGATTGTTTGCAGGACCTTGGCGTGGCTTTGGCGCGAACCGGGCAGACCGAGGAAGCGATTGTTCATTTGGAGCATGCTCGCGATTTGCGCCCGCGATCGGCGGGGATTCACATGGGATTGGGGCACGCCTACTTGAAAGTCGGTCGGCCGGCCTCGGCGCGGAGGGAATTCCAATTGTCGCTTGAGGCTAAGAGTAGCGCCAAGGCCCACCTCGGGCTGGCACGGGCGTGGGCGGCGAACGACCAGCCCGAGATCGCTCGAAGTCATTTGGCGACTGCGATCGCGCTTGATCCAAGTATCCGGCGTCAAGCTGCCGCGGCGCCTGAGCTTAAAGACTATCGAGGTGAACCAGAGTTTGAGGAAATTCTTGAGGAGCCGAGGGATTGAGGGGCCTAGGGACCGAGTGAGGAAGGTGCTTCAAGACACAACTTACGAGTGTGCCGCGTTGAGATATGGCATCTGACACTAGTGCTGCGTCAACCTTCATTTTTCGGGTTCACTGGGTTTCGGTTTCTGTGGC
>CAZTAR010000501.1:0-3169 GCA_964611695.1 uncultured Planctomycetaceae bacterium
CATCCTGCAGGTTGCCTTGATCGACGCTGAGAGTTTGCTCCACGCCGTCCACCCATGGATCCCCTCACGCAAGGCCTTCTTTCTTCCCGTCCGAGCGCTCTCCCGGCTGTTCCGGGGCGTTTTCATGCAGGAGGCCAAGCTCGCTCTGCCCGCGCAGACATGGCCGAAGTCCATCTGGAAACAGGAGTGGGTCGTCTACGCCAAGGCCACCCTTCAGAGACCGGAACGCGTGCTTGAGTACCTGGGGCGTTACGTGCATCGGATCGCCATTGCCAACAGTCGCATCTTATCCATTGACGAAGATCGAGTGACCTTCCGCTATCGCAGAGTCCGCGACCGTGATGTGCGCACGATGACTCTATCGGCGAACGAGTTCATTCGTCGATTCTTGCAGCACGTTCTCCCGGACGGCTTTCACAAGGTGCGTTACTATGGTCTGTGGGCACCCGCCAATCGCCAACGTCTGCAGAAGCTACGGAAACAACTCTCGGAACAAACGAATCCCAATCCTGATTCAGGAGACCGAACGAAAGATGATTGCGACAACCTGCGCGGATCTGAACCACCCCCTTGTCCGCACTGCGAGCAAGGACGGCTATATTGGAAGGAACGCATTCCGCCCGCCGCCCGCGCCCCGCCTGTGTCCTGACGCCGCACGAATCTCGTCACCCAGATCCGGTTCTCGGGAAATGAAGACCCGGGGATTCCGCGCGCCCGATCCGGAAAAGACCGTCGGTCATCGCCATTCAGGGACGCCCATCGCGACGGCCGGCCGAATAACACGATCCCCCACTCAAAAACTCACGCGGTTGGAGCAGCGTCGTCGCGACTGGATGGATCCCACCGACGGATAAAAGTCCAAGTTCACTCGCCGGCGGTTCAGTCCAACCGACCTTTTGCGGCGGTGGCAACCCTCCTCGCCCCACACGCCACCCTCACGCCGCAAAAGCTCTTAATTCATTTGCAGAAAAGGACAATGCCAATCCCTTTGCGCAAACGCCATGGAGCCGAGAGAACGTCGGCGGTCCACCTGACCCACCCCCATTCTATGTACCAACCGTTATGAGAGTCGATCGTTGGTAACCCGCCTCTTCCACGCGGAGGGGCGGGCGGAGCGCGATGGATTCTCAACACCACAAATCCCCGGAAGCGTCCCGAAGTAAAAGCTCTGTAAAGGGTCTGGCAGAGCGGTGCGTAGTGTGAGATAGAGACTGGTATAAACCTTGGGGGAAGGTCACATGGTCGATCTCAGGCCAGAACATGGTTCCCCAGGACGTTCGCCAGCACCCAGACGCCGGCAGCCAGCGGTAACAGGATTTGCACGTACCGTGTCAAGTGCTCCTCGGTGGCTGGTTCGCCGGTTGCCGTCATGGCCGCGCCGGATCGGTGCTCCCACCATCGCCCCCCAGCCATCAAGGCTATGACGACACCAAAGGCGGCATCGCGAGTCGTGAGCCAGCCGCTCCCGCTGGTCACGATCCCATAGGTGATAAGGCACAACAGCATCGGGCCGAAGAGCATCCACATCAGCCGGCCCAGGACCACGTTACCCGTTCCGGTTTCGCGAACATGCACATCATTGTCGGATTCGAGGTTCGTGTTCATGGGTAACTCCTTGGCCCAGCCGGCGTCATGCGCTTTCGTGGCCCTGCATGTCAAGGCGGCGGGCACATACGCCCGTCGGATCTCGCATCGTGTACTACCAGTATCGATGCTTGTCGAAGCTGCGATGTCCGCTGCCCAAGCTCACCCTCATGCCTCCAAGAGCGGTACCATGCGGCGTTCGCCACGCCTCCTTCCCTCCAGCTTGCGGTCTAGTCCTCTCCTCACCTGTCGCGAGATCAGATCGCTTGCGGCGCTCACGGCCTTCTCGATCCCACTCTCAGTGACCTCAACGTGGACCCTACCTCTTGGGTGCAGCCTTGCCTCGATCCTGCACTGGTCGACCAGGCCGCCCTGCGGGCCGTTTAAATCCCTCAGGCAAACCACCACGCGATTGAGGCGCGCTTCGAATCGCCCGAGCGCGAACCTGACGCGTCGCTCTACAAGCGTCCGGGGGCTGGGGCTCAGGACAATTTTCCTTGCCACAATCTGGAGTTGCTCAGGACTCTCCTCAGTCGAAAACAAGCGGTTGTTGATCGTCTACAAGGAACATATGCCACGGCAGATGAATCGACAAATAGATAATTCTGCATTGACCCATAGGGAAAACAGATGTATGGTTCCGAGACGGAATGGTTCGACTACCATCATTATCTTGTACTTCTGGACGGTCGCCAAGGAGGGGACGATTCCCGCCGGCACACCGAAGGACGTACGCAAAGTTGGAGCGGATTCGGAGCTGCAAACGGTGATCCATGCACATCCCGATCAACAACTCTGCCTCCGTACAGTGACAGTGCGGCTCGCCAAGGTTCTGATAAGAAAGAAGCTCAGCCATGGGCGTGCCGCGGTATTGGAGAATGATGTCCTCCGCCGTGGCCTCTTCTATGACCAGCCACTCCATGTTGGCTTTCCTCCGTATCCGCCCCGCAAGCATCTCCGTGTCATTCGTAGGCTAACGCGGCCAGTTCAGCCTCCTCGAGGCCGAAGTGATGGCCAATCTCATGAAGAACCGTCTTGCGCACCTCCTGGATGATCTGTTCGCGCGTACGACACATGCGTTCGATGTTTCGCTTATAGATTGTAATCCGATCAGGAAGGCTCGCCCTGTCCTCGACGCTCCGGCACGTAAGCGGCCTCCCTCTGTACAGGCCCAGAAGCCCACGCGGATCGCCGGTCTGGGTATCCCGACATGTGCGGCGGTCCGGTGCCGGCTCGACCTCTATTACCACACCATCCAAATGCTGGGCGAGTGACGTCGGGACACCTTGCATCGCTTCCTCGACCAGGCTGATAAATGTCCTCTTCCCCAGCCTCATGTCGACGTCTCCTCGGTGTCCAGCATGTGAACGTTGTGCGGCAGTTCCTCGATCACCTCGATGACCGTTAGCCGGGCCTTGTTTGCCTTGGCGAGCGTCACGGCCTGCGTGAGGACCGCCATGCCCCCTGATCCGCAGTCAGCGACCAGCAGGATGTTCTTGAATCGTTGCATGGCCCGGACCTCCGTTACTAAGTCGTCCCTGCGGAAGTCCGTAAGTTCTTTGTTTGTCGGCTTGCATGGCGCGAG
>CAZTAR010000502.1:0-3167 GCA_964611695.1 uncultured Planctomycetaceae bacterium
ACCATCGCGGGCATGCTGCGCAGCATCCTCCGCGCCGCCAACGAACCCGCCGCGATGCTGGGAACGATCGAGTACGATCTGTTCGCCAGAAAGATACCAGCAGCACTGACCACACCGGATGCAATCACGATCGCGCGTCTCTTTGCCGAATCCCACGCTGCCGGGGTGCGGCATGTTGTCATGGAGGTTTCGTCGCACAGCCTCGACCAAAGACGCACCGACGGCATCCGCTTCTCAACGGCCCTCTTCACGAACCTCACGCAGGACCACCTCGATTATCATGAGAACCTCGATGAGTATCTCAAGGCGAAGAGACGCCTCTTCGACGGACTCGACAACGATGCCATCGCCGTTGTCAATGCGGACGAACCCGCCAGCGCGAAGATCGTAGAACACTGCAAGGCCCGAATCATCCGGTACGGCGTCGGAGCGGATGGCGACATGCGAGCCAGGATCATTGAGGAAAACAAAACCGGCACGCGATTCAGTCTGGAGCACGAGACCGATTCTTTTGATATCCACACGCCCATGGTAGGCCGCCACAATGCCACCAACGCCTTGGCCGCCGCCGCCGCCGCCCTGTCCTCGGGTATCGCGCCGGACCCTATCCAGGCGGGCTTGGCCTCGCTGAGTTTCGTACCCGGCCGTCTTCAACCGATCGACACCGGCGACCTGGGATTCAGTGTGTACGTCGATTATGCCCATACGGACGACGCCCTCAAAAACGTGCTCAGCGCTGCCCGACCACTGACGAGCGGCAAACTTTGGTGCGTATTCGGATGTGGCGGAGATCGGGATCGCACCAAGCGCCCGCGAATGGCCCAGGCTGTCGCCCATGGTGCGGACCAAATCGTGATCACGAGCGATAACCCACGGACTGAACCACCGCTGGCGATCATCGCCGACATCGAACAAGGCCTTTCGCCTGAGGAGCGAGAGCGGACCGCGATTGAACCGGATCGAACCTGTGCGATCGGTTACGCTGTCAGTCGGTTGGAGCCGGGCGATACGCTGATCATCGCAGGCAAGGGACATGAGGATTATCAAATCCTCGGCACCGAGAAGATGCACTTCGACGATGTAGAGACGGCCCTCTCAGCAATCCGCAGAAGGTAGTAAAAGGTTCCGGATGGTTGCACAAGCTAGATGGAGGTAGAGGGGAGCGACATGAGGCCTTTGACTTTACAGGAAATGGCCGCGGCGATGGACGGACGGGTTCTCGGTTCCATCAAGGCGCCGACCGTCTCGCGCGTTTCGACGGATTCGCGGAGCAACGTTCGTGACTCACTGTTCTTCGCGATCACCGGTCCTCAGTTCGACGGCCACGCTTTCGTCGCACAGGCCATCGATAAAGGGGCGGCTGCCGCCGTTGTCAGCGACCCTTCGGCAATCGCCCCTGCCCTTCAAAACAGCGGTCGACTCATCCAGGTCACGGATACGGTACGGGCCCTCGGCAAGCTCGCGGCCTGGTATCGAAGGCAGTTCGCCGCGCAGGTCATCGCGGTCGTCGGCAGCAACGGCAAGACCTCAACCAAAGACATGATCCACACGGTCCTCAGCGCCAAGCGTCCCGGTCAGGCGGCAAAGGCCAGCTTCAACAATTCCGTCGGCGTCCCGCTGACTCTGCTCTCGGTCGAGCCGGCGGACGAGTACGTTGTCGTCGAAATCGGCACGAACCACCCGGGCGAGGTTGCCGCGCTGGGGGCGATAGCGCAGCCCGACATGGCCGTGGTGACAAGCATCGGCGAGGAACACCTTGAGTTCTTCGGCGACCTTGAGGGAGTCGCACGGGAGGAATTCTCCATCCTCACCGCCATGGGCAGCCGCAGCTTCATTGCCGTGAGCGATCAAGCCGCACCGTTTGCGCCGCATGGCGAAACACAGGGTCACACGATACTCGAGTACGGGCTTGGAAAGGGGGCGGATGTGAGGGCCGAACTCCTGCCCCCCCACCGAAACGAACAACGATTCACGGTCAACGGCCGGTTCGACTATCGACTCCCGCTCCTCGGCCGGCACAACGTCATCAACGCGATGGCAGCCATCGTCATTGGAACGAGATTCCGAATGACGCACGACGAGATCGCCACGGCCCTGGCCAATGTCCAGCCTCCACCGATGCGGATGGCGCTCCGAAAGATCGGCGCGATCACCGTCATCAACGACGCCTACAATGCCAACCCGGCTTCGATGCGTGCGGCATTCGACACGCTGGACCAGATGGAAACCACGGGCCGCAAGGTCCTGGTGCTTGGAGACATGCGAGAACTCGGCAAAGACTCGCCAAAATACCACCAGGCAATCGGACGAGATGCCGGCCGTTCGACCGCGAACGTCATCATTGCGGTGGGTGCCCTTGCTCGGGAAGTCGCGGACGGTGCGACGACCATCGCCGAGACAAGTAAGAGAATCTACGCGTACCCCACCATTGAGGCACTTGAGACCAAGATCCAGACACTACTGGAACCCGGAGATTTGGTGCTGTTCAAGGCCTCGCGCGGCGTGCGGCTGGAACGAATTATGGATTCTCTGCGCGGCGCCCCTGTGTCCGCTATGCAGAGCTAGCGCAGTCGCAATCCAACCGTAGCGTCCGACCCCCGTGTCGGACATCGAATACCAGAGTTCCGCCACGGCCGACAGGGGCGTCGGCCGCTACAAGTGGATTGAGAATGCTCTAGCTTCGGCTGGCACTTCCCATCCGTCGATAATGGTCTGGGCTGCAGTTACACAGACCAGACGACCGAGGCATGCCGATGGAAGGCCAAAACGACGGGGTGTTCCGAACGTGATCTATCTCATTCTTGAGCACTTCCTCGAAGGCAACTACGGCTATCAACACCCACTTTTCAGGGCCACATTCGCCATCCTGATTTCCTTTGTCGTCGTCCTTTTCCTGGGACCGAGGGTCATCAGGCGACTCATCCGAATGCGTCTCGGGGATATTCCGGATTTCGACCACAAAGCGCTCAACGAACTCACCCAGCATAAAGCGGATATTCCGACGATGGGAGGGCTGCTCATCCTGTTCGGCATCTGTGCCGCTGTCCTGCTGGTGGCCGATCTCAGGGTATTCTATGTCCACCTCGCCTTCTTCTGTATGGCGTGGCTGGCGCTCCTCGGTTGGTACGACGACCGCCTCAAGCTCCAGGCCAAGGGGAAGGAGAACA
>CAZTAR010000503.1:0-3157 GCA_964611695.1 uncultured Planctomycetaceae bacterium
GGCACTCGGCCTCCTTGCTTCCACCGGCGAGACGCCTGTGCCACAAAAACCGGAACCCAGTTAACCCGAAAAATTAAGGTTGACACAGCACTAGGGCTGTGGTGGAGCGGGCTCGGCGAACGCCTGTTTTGCGATCTCGCCGAGTCGTGTTCTCGCGTAATCTCTCAACGGATTCCGTTCGCCGATTTCATCGAGGAAGCCGCCGGCGTGGCGTTCGAGAAGGTCCGGACTCATCAACATAATCGTTGGATGCTTCAGGCCGATCTTGTTTGCGATGATTCGCATCAATACGCGGTCGGCGAATGAGATGCCCATCTGCTTGAGCGAGAGAGAGAGGAGCCTCGAAGGCCTGCGTGCGGTGGGTTTGTCGGTTTTGCCGCGGTACATGCGTCTGACAAAGAGGATCATCGCGACTAACCCGAGAACGCCGACGGAAAACCCGATGAGTGGCGCGAAGTCGGACGAAGGGGCTTCCGTTTTGTTAAAGGCGGTGCGTAGCCCATTGAAGCGGTTGGTGTAGAGCCCGGCAGCGATAATGAGAGAGGGCTGGATCATGACGAAGTTGCCTCAAGGGTTTTGTTTGTGTCCAGGTTTGCCTTGGCCGGATTGATCGTGGATGGATTTTGCGGGGGCATGATGATCTTCTTGAGCCTCTTCGCAACATGGTCGGCGATTTTACTGATCCGAGAGTCTGAATCCGAACTGGCGATGATGGCAATCCGTTGCGCCATGGCGCCCAGCTTGAGTTGATCAACCACCCAGATCGCGGAGCATCGGTGATCGGCTCGCGGATCATTCAGCATGTCAACAAGTGCCTGGGCCGCTTTGGAAACGCGCATTTTCAACAGGATGCGAATGGCGGTGGAACGAACGTTTGGGTTTTCACTCTCCACTTTTGGCAACAGAAGTTCCTCGTGTCGCCCCCCCCCCACGGTTTCGAGTGCCTCGATCGCACAGACCTGGACGGATGCCTCGTCGTCATTGATCGCTCTTTCGAGGATGCGCCGGCTGGTAGCCTCGTTAATCTGACCGAGTGCCGTCATGGTCGCCGCGCGGACTTCGGTCGAGGAATCGTTCGCGGCACTGAAGACATCTTTTTGAAATCGTTCCACGATGTGGAGCGCACTGAGCAACTTCAGGGCCCGCAACCTTTCAGCGGCCTGCTGTGAAAGAAGCTTGACCTGTATCTGCGTGGAAAAACTGGGAACGTACTGGGTGGCATAATGGCCGACCTGTCTCGAACGAACCGGGTGAAGGCGTTCAAAATGGAGCCAGAGATCGTTGAAGTCTTCGGAGACGCCTGCTTCGCCAAGGAGGGTTGCCCAGTCTTGCGGGCGGTCCCTTCTCGGAAGGACGACACTTCGGCTTTCCCGGTTCTCCCGGAACCGAAGTTCGCGTTGGGCGATTGTACGGACATCCGGATTGTCATGATCAACTGCGGATTGGAGGGCAAGCGTTCCGGCGGGCGTATCGATTTCCACAAGCGCCCAGATTGCCGCACGGTTTGTCGGCTCGTCGTCGATGAGCAGGAAATTCAACAGCAGAGAGACCTTCCGGTCGGCGGGTAGGCCGAGCAGGAGAAGCCATCCAGGCGCCAAGACGGTGGCGTCTGGCGGAAGCGAAAACACGGCTTCCATGCCATCGTCGAGCCAGGCGACTGAACGCACGGCGACAAGGTTCTTTCGGATGACTGGATCCCGGGCGAGCCAGTGATAGCGAATAAACTGTGCGAAGAATTCGGCGTCGTGTTGCGAGGCGATGGCGGCAATCATATGCCTGCGAAGTTCCGGGTAGCACAACGCGACATACGCAAACGGCGCAAAACGGGGCGAGGGCATGCTCGAAAAGATGTCGAGCATCGCATGAGTAAGTTTTCCCCGCGTGATCGTGCCGTGCTTGAAGAGCTTGTCTTGAAGTTCGTCCGCCAGGAACATCGACGCTTCGAGGACCTCGGGGCGATGATGGCTTTCGAATGTGTTGAGTGCGTCGCCAAGCGCGACAAGCAGATACCGGCGTTCATCGCGGAGGATTTTGAGAGTTTGCACGACCGCCTGAGAGAGACTGCCGTCAGGTTCCGCGGCATCGCGAAGTGCGGCGGTGGTTTCGGCATAATTGACACAATGGTTATTGGTCAGGTGCGCTAACGTTGCCGCCCCCTCGGCACGGACCTGGGGTGAGCCGTCGTGCACGGCGTGCGCGGCGAGGTACGCAAGATGTAGGTTTCCGCTTTGGCGAATCACTTCCACGGTGTTGAGCCGCGTCTGGATACTGCTGCTGTGACTGGAGGCGCGGAGCGCTTTGAAGAGCCGGGACGTATTGGCGATGATCATCTTCTGGGCTTCGTGGCCCAGCCGATCATAGCAAGCCGGCAAAGCCCTGAGCCCGACATCGTTGTTTCGACCAAGCAGGACCTTGACAATATCAAGCTGAAGTTCGGTCGGAACCTCAAGCAGGCCTGCCGCCAACTCTTGATCAGCAGTCATGTCCTTGCTCTGAGCAAGAATGTTTAGAATTTTCGGACGTACACGCGCCACCGGTTGTCTCCAGACTCCTCAGGGAAATCGGTTGATCCGAGGTTATGGGTTGAGTACGAAACCCACACGCTTGCACCATGTTCATCCATGTTGTGTAGACAATTGAGAAGCGGCACAACGAATCGCGGTTTTTTTCGGAAGGAACAGCTATGTCAAAGAGAGGTCGATGGATAAAAACGGCGATGGGGATTGTTTTGGCGTGGCAGGTCCTTTCTTCCTGGGGCGACGGCCTCATTCAGGCCGAGCCCCCGCATCAGGAATCCCGCACGGACTATCAGTATGTGGGTGTCCAACAGACAATCGCCCGGATCGACGCGACCACTGGACGGATTGAGATTCTGTCGAAGAGAGGTGAGCCTCGGGCCAGCCTGCTGACGCCGGACATGGGTGGATGGGAGTGGCGGCGAGTGCTCATACGGGAAGGAGCCTCACAACCTCCGAGTGGCGGTGGACGTTTGGATGAGAGGCCTAATCCCGATGGCGCTGAGGAGCCGGCAACCAAGCCGAGGGACGAAGGCGAATCGGCCGGTTTGTGAAACATCGCGTCCCCCTTGTCATCCTAGTGCTTCGTCAAGCGTCATATGAGGGATACGCGGGCAACGTGTGTGCCACTGGCGGCTTGT
>CAZTAR010000504.1:0-3156 GCA_964611695.1 uncultured Planctomycetaceae bacterium
ACAGTGACTGCCCAACCGTGCCGACTTGCCTATGGGCGGAGGGTGCGAAACGGGAACCGATGATGAGCCGATCAGTCAGCCGTCTCTACGGCATACCAGGAACAGGTCGTCGATTGCTGGCAGACGTGGTGCGCGGCCTGCTGCGCGGCGGGCTGTGCCTCCTGCTCATGCTCGCCTCCTGTTTCGGGCCCGGGAAACAGGACGCGTCGCCGGTTCAGGCTCGGTTTGTCGATCCTTCGCAGCCTGATACCACGCCGATCACAAGGGTCGAGCCGTTGACAACTTCGTCCACGCCGCAGCCCGTCGAGACTACCGACCCGGACCCGGCCGCCGATTCCGAAGGCACCGTTCGGCTTTCCGGCGCGGTCAACGAGACCGTCGCCTTTAAGTTCATTCTCTCGGCGGGGGAAGGGGCCACTGTCGAACTCAGTGCCGACGATCTGGTCGCCGAGCACGCCCGGATCAGTGCCGACGCCTTCCACCTGTATCGCCAGTGGCCGATCAGGATTGAACGATTCCCCAACTGGTATCTGCGTTCCGGTGGATCGGCCGAGCCTGTCGAAGTGCCGGATGTGCTGGTGCCGATCGATGCTCCTCGACACGGCCAGCCGTTTCATCTCGCGCCGGGAACGACGCTTCCGATCTGGGTTGAGATCAAGGTCCCGCCGATCGCGGAGCCGGGCACGTATCGTTCAGCGGTTTGCGTCAAAGACAGCCACGGTCGCATCAGCCGCACGCCGCTCGAGTTGACCGTGTTGGACATTTACCTGACGCCGAAGGATGCCATTCCGATTCCCGCGTGCGTGCAGCTGGGTCCCGTCATTGCGGCCTTCACGCAACAGGACCCCGGCAACCTCAACGCCGCGCTCGCGGACAAGGAAACAGTTGCTGTCCTTCACCGCGCGTTTGCCATCCTCCACGAGCACGGCCTCTCCCCCTTCACCGACGAGGTCCGGCCACACTTCACGCAAACATCCGACGGCGACGTCCTCCTCGACTGGTCGCAATATGACGCATTCAGCAAGCCGCTGATTGAGGGGACAGGACTACTCGGCTCCAACGCCGCCTTCGACACTGTCGCCCGACCGGCCTACGCCTGGCCAATCCCAGCCGACCTTCGCCAGCCCGATCCTTTACACTTCAACGGCCTTCGTTCCGCCGTCTTCGCGGCCGTCCTGCGAGACTACCTCCAGACAGCCGCCGCGCATTTCAAGGAGCAGGGGTGGATCGACAATGCCTTCGTCCGGTTCGAGGAACCTCACGAGAGCGTCAACCCAAGCCGGCAGGATCTCCAGGTCGTGCGACAACTCGCGACGATCTCGCACCTGGTCGAGCCGCCGCTGCCGTTCGTCTCATCATTGATCCCGCAGCCCATGGCGCCGTTCGGGTGGGCCCAACACAACTTCGAGGAACTCTCCTCTGAAGTGGACATCTGGTCCACGCCCGCCCGGTATCAACATCTGCCCACGATGCGGCAGCTCAGGACCTTGGGAAAGCGCACGTGGCTACAGCCTGACAGGCCGCCGTTCAGCGGTTCATTGGCCATTGAAGCGACGCCGATCATGACTCGGAGCCTCCCCTGGCAGGCCTTTCTCCAGGGGCACAACGCCGTCTTTCTCCCCCAGACCACGGACTGGCCGGACGACATTCTCAACGCTCCCATCCGTGACAGATCGCATCACAGCAACACATGGCTACTCTATCCCGGAAAATTCTTCGGTCTCAGCGAGCCGTTGCCATCTGTCCGGCTCAAACAACTTCAACTCGGCCTCCAGGATTACCAATACCTCCGGCTTCTCGAATGCCACGGGCGCGGTGAGTCGGCCAAGCTCCTGGCGAGTTCCCTCATCAAGGCCGCGGGGACCGATGCCTATGGTGACAACTACCAGGACGGGCTATTCGGCAGAGTCGCCGGCGAGGCTGAGGCTTGGCAACTTGCCATCAAGATATTGAGAGAGGAAGTCGCCGACGCAGTCAGCACCCAGCCGGGACAAAATATCGACAAGGCGGCAAACCAGGCCCGATGGAAGAAGCTTCTCTCCGCCACGAGGAGCGTCAGGCTTTGGGCTGAGTCCGCCAAACTCAGGCTCGTCCGGGAAGAGGATCAACTTCGATCGCACGTCGCGATCGACATCGCGATCCGCAGCGAACTCCAGACTCCCTTTTCAGGCAAGCTGAATTTCGGCGACATGCTCGCTGGCGGCCGGAGCATCAGCGATATCGTCCGCGTCGGACCCATTCCCGAAATGGGCCTCACCCGTCATCAGTTGATCGCGTCGTACCCCGTCCTGCCACCCTGTAACATCGACGGCCATTTCACGCAGGAAATCGTCCTGGATTCCGGCGCCGTGGAGAAAAGGTCGAAGGCGTCTACGAAGGCAACCGTTTCCATCGTGCAAGTGCCTGACGTGATCGGCCCCATCACGATTGACGGAAGCCTCGCCGATTGGCCGCCGAGTGAGTTCAACATCGCCGGCAACTTTCGACTCGTCACCGGGCGCGACGACGGCGCCAGGGCAGGCAAGATGGCACAGGCTCAGACCGTCGCCTATCTCGCCCGAAACGGCGGCATGTTATACATGGCGATCCACGCGGCCATGCCCGACCCTTCTCGCCATGCTGAGACGCCGTTCGAGCAATATAGCAATGTCGTCAAGTACGAAGACCTCATGCCGATGGGGGAGGATCTCGTCGAGATTCTCATCGATCCGACAAACGCCGCCACGCAGAGCGGCGACCTGTTCCACATTGTTCTGCAAGCCGATGGCAACCCCGTCTTTGAACGGGGCGTCGCCATGAACCCGCCAATCGGCACGAGTGGGTTATGGCCTGGCGAACCGCCGCGTTACTGTACGGCCCGAAATGAGGAAGGCTGGTCAGCCGAAATCGCGATTCCGCTCTCGGCATTCGGGGCCGAGGCACAAGAGAAACGTGTCTGGGGATTCAACATCACGCGACTCGAACCGGTCCGTGGCGAGTACTCAGACTGGGCGCGGGCCCCGCGGTATGTGTACGACCCCCGGACGCTTGGCAACCTAATCTGGCCCGAGTAACCCCGTAGGGGCAGAGTGAAAGTAGAGGATTTTAGAGCAGTTAACGAATGAGTGTGGCACCGGCGTCTCGCCGGTGGAAGCAAGGCGGCCGAGTGCCGTTGCC
>CAZTAR010000505.1:0-3138 GCA_964611695.1 uncultured Planctomycetaceae bacterium
CCTTTCTTGACGATCGTACCCTCGGGGATCAAATAGGTGATCGTCGTTTGGCCTTCGACTTTGTTCTTGAGAATCTCTTGTTCCAACGCCTGGATGGTGCCCGCTTCGTCGACACTGATTGTGAGCGGACCCCGCCGGGCGACGTAGGTGGCTATGTCGGCAGTGGACCCGTCAGCGCTCTTGGACCGACCGAGCGATGTTGCGCCGATAGTTGCGGCTACGACAATAACGACACCCAGTGAAATCATAGGGAGCCGTAGTTTGAGCCACTTTTTTTGCTGGGTTGTCATCGTTTTCTGTCCTACGTTTGGACCTACTAGAGCATTTTAGGGTTGAGAATGCATGCTCCGTTGTAGCGTCGGCCCCCTGTGGCCGACGGGGAATACCAGTTTGCTCGCTCCCTACGAGGTCAAACACAGACCGCTTGCTTACGCGCGCGGCTCTGATCATCGCCGCGGAGGATGCCATCTCATTCCTAAGATGCTCTAGTGCGTCGTGACAGGTCGCGAGATGGGTGCCGCTGGCAGTTTGTCTACCAGTGTCTTGCGCGTATCAGCGGCCAAGATCGCACTGGCGGACAAGCTGCCAGTGGCACCCTTGCGCGGACATTCCCTTATATAGAGTAACGTCATGTCTCTGTAGTTTATTCGCTTTGGGGACCGGGAGAAAATTCTTGCCAGAGCCCTTTTTCGTCGACATCGAGGAGGCCGAGGTCTCGTTGGAGGTTAAGTTCTCCAACTCGGTAGTTGACGCGGGCGGCAGTCAGGGCGTTTCGGGCTGAGATCAGGGCTTCTTGGGCCTCAAGGACATCTCGAATCTCCACGCGTCCCGCTTCGAGGAATAGGTTCGTGCTCTCGACCCGCTTTTGGGCGACAGTGACGGCCTCGGCCTGAATCTGGAGGCCCTCGCGGGATTCAAGGAGACTTCGGAGGTTGTTTCGGATATCCAGTTTGATCCGGTCTTCGAGAGCTTGGACATCTCGCACTGCCTGTTCGAGGTTGATGAGACTGTTGCGATAGATGTTTCGCTCGGCGGTGCGTTCCATCGGCAGGTCCAGGGTGAGCAATGTCGAATAGGCGCCTTCGTCCAAATTGGGTCTTGAATCGAGAAGGCCTGCGGAGGCGAGTGTGCGTCTCTCGCCGATTGAGCCTGTGCCGAGGAGTGTCAGGTCTGCCCTTAATTGGTCCGCTGCGACGGCAACGGTTCGTTGAGCATCCAAGACGCGGCCGATCTGGACTCGGAGGTCCAGGCGATTCGCAAGGGCCAATCGGGTGGCATCGCCTGGTTCCATCTCCAAGTGGCCGGCGCCTTCGCGGCTTGGTTCGACAAGTTTGACCGGCGCATCCGCGTCGGGGGTATCCGCATCGGGCGCGTCCGTGTCGGGGGTATCCGTGTCGGTAACATCTGTGTCGGAGGAAATGACACCGGTAACACAGGGCACGCCAGCTTTGTTCTCGACGAACTGCGCGGTGGGAGCAACCTTGAGCCGGTCGAGTTCCTCTCGGTCGAGTTTGATTTCGCAATCGGCGGGTAAGCCCAGGGAGACCTTGAAGGCATCCAGTCGGCGGCCAAAGGCCTCGCGTGCGGAGACCCAGCGGTTGCGTGCCCTGAGTTCGTCTTGCCGAGACTGGTCCACCTGGATTTCCGGCAGTTCTCCCGCTTCAGCGAGGCGACTGGCGCGCCGTGTTGAAACGACGAGGCCTCGGTAGTTTTCTTCGGCGTTGTCGATTTGGTCGAGTAGTTGAAGGACTGCGAGGTAATCCGTGGCGATGCCCACGGCGAAGGTACGTTTGAAGCGTTCGAATTCGTAGATCGCGTAGACGACGTTTCGTTCTGCTTGGGTAAGTGGTTCGGTGACGACGAAACGTCCCGATCCTCGCATGAGTGGGATGGTGACGGTGACATCCGCGTAAAGGCCCCGGGAGTACAATCTCGATCGTGTGAGGAGTGATACGAGGTCGAGCCCCAAGAGGCCGGTGAAGCTCATTCCGTTTTTAAGGCGTTGGGAGAGATTGAGGACGCCGCCGTGCTCCAGTCCGTTGACGGTTTGTTGATCCGTGTCGCCCGCGTCGTTGATGGTGACTTCCGTGCCGGGATCGGAGCTGAACAAGGAATCGAGCGTGCCGCCCCAGGTACTGCGGAAGGCGTCGCGTTCCAGGTCGAGAGAAAGGGCGGATTGAAACACGGTTTCTTTTTGAGCCTGATATTCGCGACTGTTGAGTGCGCCTATTTGCAGTGCATCTACCAGGGTGAGTTGGACGGGGTCGGCAGAGGGTTGAGTCGTCTGGGGCGCGGGGTCTGCGGCGCCCGTCAGGTAATCGTCATCGGGCCACTGTTCTATCGGTGTGATGTCTTGGGTGCCGAGGGAGGCCGGGTCGGCGTGGGGAAGGTTTTGATCGAGCAGAAGCCTGCGTCGCAGGGTGTCCGCGGGGCGTTCGATGGTGAAGGCCTCGGTGCGGTCGAGGGCTCGGCGTTGTGTCTCCTGGACAATCTTCATTGCCACGCTGTCGGCTTCTTGCCGGTGGCCGGCGGGCGTGCGGCAAGCGGGGATCGAGATGGCTGCCATGCCTGCGAGGGATGCGTAGATGACAGCGCGAATTTTCGTTGGGTAGCCCATCAAAGAGGTCAGGTTTTTCTCGGCGAGAGTCCTGGGGAGTCCGGATCGAATAGAGGGCGATTCGTCAGGTGACAGGCGAATCCGTCCACAATGATGTTAGAAGGTTGAAAAACGATTCCACGGTGACATTGATGGTGTTGCCCACGACGTCGAGCCCTTCCAAGAGTAGCGGGTTGTCAGATTCGCACCCGGCAATCGAGAGGGATATCACCGCCATCGCCATAATCGCCAGAAGCCTTGTTTGTGGGCGAGATTGAGGGATTCGCATTCGGGGACTCCTTGAATTCGAGAACTTGCACTATACGAAGATGTTGTGATTTCGTCCATGTTTTTCGGCCTTTGTGCAATCCGCGTTTGAAGGCTGTGTGCGGCGGTGTTATCGGAACGGGTCTTGGAGTGCGTGTGGTTTCGTGGCTTGATCGCTCATGTTGATTCTGTTTCGTGGGTCTGTGTCACTATTGATGGCACTTGCATCCGTCAAGGTAGCTTTTCTGTTCGACCGGAAGTCGGGAGTCCCCTGT
>CAZTAR010000506.1:0-3121 GCA_964611695.1 uncultured Planctomycetaceae bacterium
AGCCCGCCCGAGGACGTGGAATGGAGCAACCGCAAGCTCGCCGCGGTCTCCGCCCGAATCTCCGCCCGTTCCTTGGACGACGATGTACCTGACGACCAATCGAAGTCAACCGCTGACGCCCGCGGGCTGTCCATCAATCTTCGGGAGTTCTTGCGGTCATGAGTACCTACACGGTCTCCATCACCTACACGCACACCGTAACGCACGTTGCGACCAAGATGCTCCTGACAATCAAGGAGATCATCCGGGAGATTGGCCTGGATCCGGCGCGCTTCACGGAAAGCTGGGAGTCGTACGAAAGGGCCGTCTCGACTTGGCTGCAAAGTCGTCACCTGCGCCGCGTCACGCTCGAAGTGTATTCCCCCACGACGGGCCGTCTGGTGACCAGGTGGGACATGGACGTCGTCTACACGACTATCGGCGATGGACGCCTATGGGGCGACACCGCCGCAGTACGTTACTCGATCGCCAAGGCCGGACTCGTTCCCTCCTCCTGCCGATATGACCTGATTCTTACGACCGACCCCGGCCGACCTGACGTATGCGGCTGGACGTCCTGCGAGTTCCGATCCACAGCTGGGTTCAAGCGCTATGCCGTCGGTGCGACCGTTGGCGGGAATGGTCTCTCGGCGGAAACCGCGTATTGGAGTCGATGATGTTGACAGTGACCGAAGCGTTCCAGAAGTTTCGCAGTCGTCTCGAACTTACGCAGAAAGAACAAGACGACGCTTCGCGCCGGCAGAAGGAGATTCGCAAAGTGATGCAGCGCGAATTCAAGATCGAGACCGATTTCCTGACCGGCTCGTACCGACGTTGGACGAAAACGAAGCCGCTCAAAGACGTCGATATCTTCTCCGTGTTCCACGATGACGAACGCCCCAACTACCGCGACGGCAAGGCGCCGTCCGTGGTCCTGGCCGACACGGAGAAAGTCCTGGCGGACGAGTACGGGGCGGAGAACGTCGAGCGGCAGCGCCGATCGGTGAGCGTTTGCTTCCCCGGCTCAACGGCGGAAGAGCGCGTCATGAGCTTTGACGTCGTTCCGTCCTTCACCAAATCATCGCACTACGAGATCCCGGATACAGCAACCCAAACAGGTTGGACCGAAACGAACCCGAGAGTCCACGCCGAGAAGGCAACAGCGGCAAACGAGGCGTTTGGCGGTGAGTGGAAGGGCATGGTGCGTATGGCGAAGCGGTGGAACGTGACTGCAGACAAACCCGTGAAGCCCTCGTTCCTCCTGGAAGTCATGGCGCTGGAGATTCTGCGACCGCCCTTCGGCGGTGACTACCCGTACGAATTCATGGCGTTCTTTGCCACCGCCGCCACTCGCATCCACGAAGACTGGCCTGATCCGGCAGGCCTGGGACCTCCAGTGAGTGATTCGATGAACCCGGCCAGCCGCGCCATGGCAGGGCAGGCATTGACTGAGGCGCACTACCTGGTCCGCCAGGCGATTGAACTATCGCGCACCGGGAGGAACGGTGATGCGCTCAGGACGTACCGCGAGTTGTTTGGCGAGCTATTCCCATTGTCATGAGGTGGATCGGATGACTGACCCAACTGGACGGTGCTTCCTAAGCTATAGGAGGATCCGGAAGGACGAGGCTGCGGTGCTGATCATGGCGCAACATGATCATGGAATACCGACGTGGCAGGACGTTCGCGACCTCGGCTCGGTGCCGACCGAAGACGAGATCCGCAGCGTTCTGGAGGATCCGAACACGGCGAGTGCTGTTCTGCTGATTACACCCGAAGTCGCCGACTCCGTAATCATGCGCAACGTCGAGATTCCCAAGATCATCAAGCGAAGTGAGGCTCGCGATGGCTTCTTCGTTGTACCGGTCATCGCCGGTGGGCTGGATTACGCTGACGCCGGCAAGGTGGCGAACAGTCAGCTGTCGGCCCAGAACCTGGCCGACTGGAACCTGGAGAAGGTCCCCAATGCCGTGCTGTCGCCCTCACACGCCGCGCAGATAGCCAGACGCGTACTCACACAGCGTTTGCAGGCCATTCACTCGTGTCATTCACCAGAGATGCCCCTCCAAGTCGGCTTCTTCGTTCGCCGCGCTCCAGCGCTTGAGCCCGGAATCGCGCTCCGCCTGGACTGGTCAGAGCGATTCGCCGGAAAGGAGGCGACGCAAAATGTCTGGGAGCAGCAGTTGCTGCCTGCGTTGGCCCACGTAGCTGAGACGATTCGACGTCACGCTCCGGGGCGGGAGGTCCACGCGCACGGTCTACCCACATTGCCCGCAGCGCTCGCGTTTGGATGCCAATTCCTGGTCACGAGTGGCTTACGCGCTTCATGGCGACAGATAATGCCTGGGCAATCTAGCCAGCTGTGGGGTATTGAGGCGGAGCGGGTACCGACGGATTTCGTTGCCCGCATATTCAGCAAGACGACGAGCAGTTCCGATGTCGCCGTTCTCGTGTCGGTTACGGATACAGTCGAGCCGTTGTTCGCGGAGAGCCAATCGTCCTTACCGCCGCTGCGTGCCATCGCGCACGTCTCGGCAACCGGCGGTTATCCGTACACCATCGAATCAGCTGGTGAAGCCGTCGACATCGCGATGCGCGTCCAGGAGGCAATGAGAGAACTCCGGCGTCAGTACGGAAGAATCGGGACCGTGCACCTGTTTGCTGCCGTCCCGGCGGGGCTTGCGATGCTGATAGGCCAGCTACTAAACACGTTCTCGTCTGTTCAGACATACGAACACGTGGCGACCGACGAGGCCAGTGCGTATCGCCCGGCCGCGCTTCTTCGACCATCCGCGTAACGTCCTGCGAAGTATGTGTGCCGATGTTACGGCTCGGGCTACGTGACCGAGCGCACGCGCCGGCCTCGGCGCCGACAGATGCGCGTGTTATTACTCGGCGCGGCCCGCTGTACTGACACGGATCAGCGCCATGATGTCGGCCCTGGCAGCGGCTGGCATGGCGTTCCAGGCTATGACCAGTTCACGCAACTCGGTGTCCTCGCGGATCGACACCAAGCAGGACACCAAGCCCGGATCGCCCGGATCGTAACTGCCTGCCACATCGGCACTTAAAGTGCCGCTACCACGGATTCCCAAGCTGGACGTCGTGGGTTCGAATCCCATCGCCCGCTATCTTCTTTGAT